>CAJQNM010000390.1 GCA_905479665.1 uncultured Saprospiraceae bacterium | reverse complement strand
CACTTATATGGAGCATCTGATGAATATACGGGAAGCGGAACCCCCTGCAGCACTTGTGGAAGCCTACATGGTTGCTATCAGTTGCCAAATGGCAACTGTGGTGCTTGCTCCAAGCCATTCCAAGATTGCGTAATGGATGGCAATCAAAAACGAATTTGTGCCTATACGCAAGGTCATCTGGGTTGGGCAGACTTATTTGTTGAACTGCACACAGGAAATAAGAACCACTCTGGCACCGATGATAAGGTCTGGTTGGACATTGGTGATCGAGCATTTGTCTTGGATAATCCTAGCCATGACGACAGAGAAAAAAATAATATTGAAGGCTATGCTTTAAACTATACGAGAGTTCGCAAGAATGAAATTAAACGAATTGGCATTCGTAAAGCCTCAGATGGACATGCTGGAGGCTGGTTTCTGGATCGAGTGAAAGTCTGGCTTCGTGGTGAACTCATTTGTAATAATAGAGTGGATCGCTGGCTAGAAGATGATGACCTTTGGTGGGTCAGCGCAGATTGTGGAAATTCTGATACCATCGTAAATACACTGGAAGTGAAAGTAAGTACAGCTGACATCAAGTGGGCTGGGACAGATGACAAAATTACCTTGAAATTGGGCAGCAGAAGCTGGACACTAGATAATCAGGGGAGAAATGACTTTGAGCGAGGCCGTACGGATACGTTCAATTTAGATCCAGGAGTCGGGTTCTATGAAACTGCAATCAATCAAATTCGGATTTCTAAAGCGAGTGATGGAAGCGCGGGAGGCTGGAGGATAAAAGGCCTCAGCATTTCCGTAAATGGGAATCCATTCTATGACAACCAATCCATCAACCGCTGGCTGAAAGATGATCAAAGAGTTTGGGAAGTTTTCATTTGACACCCCTTTATACCTTAATAAATATCTTGTTTCGGTAGAGTAAATAAATCGGCACATAGCAAATCGCAAGGTAGAGTAGAGCCCAACAAAGCGAGGCAAATTTGGGCTCGAGACCAAAATTCATCATCGCTTCCGTAAAGCGCCCACCGATGGATGGCTTTTGGATAAAAATGCCAGCAATTCGTACCAATAGTCCGTGTAGGACATAGGCAGCAATCGCATTCAGGCCGAAGACCACAAACATTTTCGTACCTCGAGTCACTCCGAGCACATCAATAATTACTATGGATGCGGCAAAGCCCATTGTGGCCAGACCGGAAGTGTATAGAACGTAAGAGCTGGTCCAGATGTGCTTGTTCATCGGGAAAAACCAACCCCAAATGTTGCCCACCACGAAGTAGACAAAGCCCAGCGTAAACATCCACATCAATCTTTTGGCAACCGGAATATTCTTCTGCAGCCAAAGCATCCCGACTGCTATGCCGGAAATACCAGAAGCGATCGCTGGTAGTGTGCTGAATAGCCCCTCAGGATCCCAGGTCTCTCGATACATGCGGCCAGGAGTAATAAATTGATCGATCCAGGCAGCCATGTTCTGACCGGGTTCGAGCATCACCTCACCGACTCCCGGCAGGGGCACGTACATCAAGACCAGCCAGTAAAAAACCAAGAGCCCACCACCGATCCAATAGATCTGTTTGGGCTTGAGATGAATAAACAAAAGTGAGCAAGCCAGAAAGACGAGTGCAATTCTTGGTAAAACACCAACGATACGGAGCGCTCCGAAATCAAAATTTGGAAACAGCGCGAGAAACATGCCCAGCAAAAAAATGATTGTGGATCGCTTGAGCACTTTACGAGTCATCGCCGATTTTTCACGACCAGCTGTCAGTTGCTTCGTATAGGAGAGGGCGATGGACACGCCCACAATGAATAGGAAAAAAGGAAATACCAGGTCAGTCGGTGTCACACCATGCCACTCCGCGTGGCGTAAGGGTGCGTATACATGCTTCCATGAGCCGGGGTCGTTTACGACAATCATACCGGCAATGGTGGCACCGCGAAAAAAGTCTAATGAGGTCAATCGGTCTTTCATCGGGATAATTTAGGAAAAAAATGGACTGATCAAGAGGATTTGGTTGGCAGCATAGTATTCGCTGAAGAATACCTATTTTGTTACTCAAATTCCTGAGCATATGCCCAAAGAACATAAGCCATACATCGGCGCTTCCACCACTTTGCCTGAAACCACCATCAAGGCATTTATTCTCGGTGCATTACTCTCGATCGTTCTCTCAGCCGCCAATGCCTACCTCGGACTATTTGCTGGCATGACCGTGTCGGCCAGTATTCCTGCGGCAGTGCTTTCGATGGCTATACTTAAGCTGTTTAAGAAGCACAACATCCTTGAAAATAACATCGTGCAGACGGCAGCGAGTGCGGGTGAGTCGCTGGCGGCTGGGGTCATTTTTACGTTTCCAGCACTGGTCTTGATGGGCTATTGGACAGAGTTTAATTATTGGGAGACCATGCTCATCGCCCTATGTGGTGGTGTGCTGGGCGTACTTTTTACGATTCCTTTACGCAAAGCATTGATTGTAGAGCAAGACCTTAAATTTCCGGAAGGGGTAGCGACTGCAGAGGTATTGAAAACGGGCGAGCAGGGAGGAAAGTCGGTGATCTATCTATTGTGGGGCGGACTGATCGGAGCCGGTGTGAAATTTTTTGAAGCAGGATTTAAAGTTTGGGAAGGGGTCGGAGCCACGGCTTCCACTTTTGGCGGCAGAGTATATGGGTTTATGGGCATAAATTTATCTCCTGCACTGATTGCGGTAGGCTACATTGTCGGCTTTCACATAGCGAGTCTGGTGTTTGCCGGTGGCGTGATCAGTTGGTGGATCGCCATTCCTATTTGGTTGCAAGTAAATGGGATTCCAGAGGGAGTAGATGCCGTTGATTTGGGTTACGATATCTGGAGTAATCAGATCCGGTATCTGGGAGTAGGGGCGATGGTGGTTGGAGGTCTGTGGGCGCTGGTCAGCTTGCGTGGTTCGATCGCTATGGCTGTGCGAAGTGGCATTGCCGCGATAAATAATACGGCAGAAGAAGCGGGAATCTTGCGGACAGAACGTGATGCACCGATGGGCAAAGTCATTATGGCCATTGGCATTATGATCGTGCCGGTCTTCATAATCTACCTACGCGAAATTCAAAATGTGCCGATTACGGCGTTGATGGCTCTCCTCATGGTGGTAGCAGGTTTTCTTTTTGCAGCAGTGGCTGGCTACATGGCCGGGCTGGTGGGTAGTTCAAACAATCCTATTTCGGGAGTGACCATTGCGACCATTCTCACATCGTCACTCATCTTGCTGGCTCTCTTGGGTTCTGGTGCAGAGCGTGGGCCCGCAGCAGCAATACTGATCGGAGCCGTGGTGTGCTGTGCCGCAGCGATCGCTGGAGATAATATGCAAGACCTTAAAGCGGGTCATATCCTGGGTGCTACTCCTCAGAAACAACAGATCATGCAGATGGTAGGGGTTTTTGCCGCTGCGTTGGTCATGCCTTTGGTACTGCAACTGCTGCTGACCGGATATGGATTTGGCCCCGCGACGGAGGCGCATCCAGATTCGCTCCAGGCACCTCAAGCCACCCTGATGGCCAGTGTAGCAACAGGTGTATTTGATGGTGACTTGCCCTGGACAATGGTTTACATCGGCATGGCGATTGGAGTGATTATTATCCTGCTTGATAAAATGCAGGAGAGACGTGGTAGTTTTCGACTCCCTGTTTTGGCAATCGCAGTCGGGCTCTATTTGCCCTTCGAGCTGGATAGTGCTATTTGGGTGGGTGGTGTGATTGCCTTGTTGGTTCATCGGTTCCAAAAATCCCGGCAATCATCTGCTGCTGGCGACTTGGAATCTGCCACTCAGCGTAGTGAGCAAACCGGATTGCTGTTTGCCTCAGGTCTCATCACAGGCGAAGCACTCATCGGAATTATTTTAGCTATTCCGGTTGCCATTACGGGTAGCTCCAGTGTTTTTGCCATCATGGACGATCCCATCGGCAGTTGGCCAGGACTGATTGTGGTTGGATTCATTTGTTGGTTGCTGTATCGTTTTGCAAGTCGGGCATTTGTAAAAGAATAACGGCAGAGTGACCAATGGTTTTATTCGGTCCAAGGGGTCATGACCCCTTGGATAGATAATTAAAAAAAAATAAACAATTGAGACATTCTGAAGGACTGCCGAAGTCTGCATTTACATTTTTACGTGCGTTAGAAAAAAACAACAATCGGCCGTGGTTTAATGACCACAAAGACAAATATCTGGCGGAGCACGAAAAGATGCTGCACTTTGTAGAACTGCTACTCACAGAAATGAATCAGCTCGATGAACTTGAGCCGATGACTCCCAAGAAAAGTCTTTTTCGAATTTATCGTGATGTACGATTTTCAAAAGATAAAAGCCCTTACAAAAGTCATTTTTCCGGCCGTATGCGTAGGGCCACTAAATGGAAGCGGGGAGGGTATTATTATCACTTTGAGCCAGGCAATTCCATCATTGCCGGCGGGTTTTGGAACCCCAGTTCTGATGACATCAAACACATACGCAAGCAAATAGCTTCAGATTCGAAACCGCTACGAAAAGTCCTGGCTTCTGCTCCATTCAAAAAATTATTTGGCTCCCTGCAGGGTGACCAAGTGAAGACGGCACCAAAGGGATTTTCGAAAGACCATCCGGATATCGATTTATTGCGACACAAACAGTTTTTAGTCTATCGGCACTTTACCAATACTGAGGTGCATGATGCCAGTTTTCTCAAAGAAGTCGTCAAGACTTTCAAAGGTATGCGGCCTTTCTTCGACCATAT
Organism: uncultured Saprospiraceae bacterium; assembly: GCA_905479665.1. Lineage (GTDB taxonomy): Bacteria > Bacteroidota > Bacteroidia > Chitinophagales > Saprospiraceae > CAJQNM01. Next base: position 17,106 of record CAJQNM010000390.1, on the reverse strand, counting down.
GAGTGACATCCTGACGACAGATCTTAATGGAACACCGCTGGAGTAGTTAATAGTTAATAACTAATAACTAATAATTAATAGTGAACAATTGTGCTGGACTGAAATTACTTGACAGATTTACCAAAGTATGAAACGGAGTCGAAGTTGTATTCTACCAATGGCCAAGTCTGAAAGGGAGCGAAGCGACCGATCTGAAAGCGAACGCCAGTGAGCGGTCTAAAAGGGAGGCCATAGGCCGACCGGTCTAAAAGCGAAGCCGTTGAGTAGTTAATAGTTAATAACTAATAACTAATAGTGAACAATTGTGCTGGACCGAAATTACTTGACAGATTTACCAAAGTATGAAACGGGGTCGAAGTTGTATTCTACCTATGGCCAAGTCTGAAAGGGAGCGAAGCGACCGGTCTGAAAGCGAACGCCAGTGAGCGATCTCAAAGAGAGGCCAAAGGCCGACCGGTCTCAAAGCGAAGCCGTTGAGTAGTTAATAGTTGATAACTAATAACTAAGCACCTAAGGCAAGGGGTCGTGACCCCTTGGATTGATTTGGGTGGGCAAGCTTTGCTTACGCGCTCATTTGGCTGCGCGACGGAGTTTTCGGACTTTAATCCAATGGGTCATGACCCATTGCTCTACTGGTGCATCCATGGAGTGTAACAGGTATGGTAGTTGGTAAGGGCGTTTAAATACTTGTAGTATTTTGCTTACGCGCTCATTTGATCCGCTATTTTTGGTTGAAACCTGAATCTGCTTCAAGTCGGCGACCTTTGATGCGAGGCTTTATGGATTTTTTTGGGTTCCTTACTGGAGGGCACCGATATTTTCCAGAAGAATGGACATTGGCCGATGAGTATGAGGTCACTTCTCAATATGAAGCTTATAGTACTAAATTATTGCGGAATGATGAGCGAGTCTAGTGAAATGAAGGAACCTATTTTTATGGGGCAAAAGAGCAATAGAGCATACGATGAAGCTCATCCTGATCGCTTCAAACGACCTTGATGAGTAAACATCAATATGATAGGCGCTTCTTCCCATGAGAGTCTCACCTTCTTAATTATCTTCGTCGCGGCAAAATAAAAACGACATTATTATGAGTTTAGTCATTGTGGGCACCGTAGCCTTTGATACGATCGAGACACCTTTCGGAAGAGTGGAAAAGGTGATCGGGGGTTCCGGCACGTACTTCAGTTGGGCGGCTTCAAATTTCCATAACGACATAAAATTGGTCTCCATCATTGGCTCCGACTGGCCCAAAGAGGAGCTGGCAGCGATGCAACAGCGTGGTATTGATACGCGAGGCATTGAGATCGTCGAAGACGGCAAGTCTTTTTTCTGGGCTGGTCGCTATCACGAAGACATGAATGGTCGAGACACGTTGACTACTGACTTGAATGTTCTAGATGATTTCGATCCGGATCTGCCAGCTGATTACCGCAATGCAGAATATCTGATGTTGGGAAATCTCACCCCTGAAATTCAGATGCAGGTCATATCGCAAATGAACGCCGATCCAAAATTAATTGCAATGGACACCATGAACTTTTGGATGGATGTCGCCTGGGATAGTTTGCTGAAAGCTATTGAGCAGGTCGATTTGTTGATGATCAACGACGAAGAAGCACGTCAGCTCTCAGGTGAATATTCGCTCGTGAATGCTGCGGAAAAAATCCTGACCATGGGTCCCAGCTACCTCATCATCAAGAAGGGAGAACACGGAGCCTTGCTTTTTGGAAAAGAAGGAATTTTTGTGGCTCCAGCACTTCCGCTAGCACAGATTAAAGATCCTACCGGAGCAGGGGATACCTTTGCGGGGGGACTGATGGGATATCTGGCCAGCTCAGGCGATATCAGTTTTGAAAATATGAAGCGAGGCATCATTAAGGGCTCTGCTCTGGCCTCCTATTGTGTGGAAGATTTTAGCCTAGATCGACTGCGTACCGTCACCGATATCGAGTTGCAAGAACGAGTAAATACATTTCGCGATATCGTGACTTTTTGAGCATGGTGCCCAAAATTATTCGAGCGAAAAGTCTTACGTCATTTTATACTGAAGAGCGCTGCCACATTGGTGAGATCTATAATCAAACCGATGATCGCTCTCATTCACTTGCCCGCACCCGAGTCGAGCCCGGTGCGACGACTGCCTGGCATGCATTAAGAGAGGTCACGGAACAGTATTACATATTGGAAGGCAGTGGCCTGATGGAGGTTGGAGACCTTCCTCCCGAAAATGTGGGTGTTGGCGATGCCGTTTTCATACCGGCAGGGACACCTCAGCGCATCAGCAATACCGGAAAATCAGATTTGATTTTCTTGTGTATTTGTGCGCCCGCTTTTTCGCCAGAATGTTACGAGGCACTTGAATAAATTTAGAAAAATATGGGACCGGCGCCGAGATATTTTTCCGCAATGGGCCGATAATAATCCACTACATCGTCCAGTTCAAAAACCTGTGGGCTTTTGGTATAGAGATCATATTTATTGAAGTCTTTGATCCATATCTTGTAGCGATCATCTTTTGCATTGGTAATGTGGGCATAACTATCTCCTGTATGCCAAGGATAGAATGAATGATAGCGGATCATAATCATGGCCTCTTCAGGCAGTTTATTTTCCGCATGATTATTTAATACTTGATAGAAGTATTCATCATGGCCCCAGGCCAGATAGGTGTTGTCAATGCCACATCCCTCTGAATAAATGCCCAACTCGGTATTGTAGCGCGGATCGTGCATGTCTTGATTGAGTGTATTAAACTCGGAATAAACACATGTTTCCGGCAGCCGGCAGCCCACAATAAATACATCTCCGACTGTACCCCACTGCTCTTTCTGACTGGTACCATCTTCATCGCTGCCCCAACGATACATCGCTTTGCCGAGATCATGGATGAGTCCCACCAGCTGCATCCAGTCCGGGCGGTTGTCAGCACGGATGGCCTCGGCCGTCTGAATGAGGTGCTGCACGTTGGGCAGATCCAGATCGGGATCACTCACATCAATCAGATCATTGAGGCTACGTATGGCATCCCAGAGATCAAGCGGCCTATCATAGGTGAGGTATTTCTTCCGCATACGCTGCACATAGTCATAAGTTTGATTTGTGCGCATCTTGCGATAGTTTTCACGAACTGCTGCAATCACATCTCCCTGAGTGTAATCGCGAAATTCTTTTTTGGTAGAAATATGTGCCATGCTATTTAATTGTCTTCAATGAATCGCGTGGAGCCAATGATTCGGTCATGCCAGATCGCTTGGCAATTTCTGGAAATTTATCCACAATTCGCCAGCGTTCCTCCAACGTTTTTGCTTGCTTTAGGGCTGTCTGAAAAGCAGCGAAAGTGCCGTTTTTCGACACCTTGTCCCAAAATTCTAGTTCTGGCAGTATCTCGGTACTGAGCTCTCCTGTTTCTGTGGCCATCTCGGTCAATTGATCTTTCGAGTATTTGTCGGGATCAATGGCATCGATAGATTCTGTGCTTTGAGAGTCCTGAGCCTCGAGTCCATTTCTGGCAGCTACTCGCTGATCAACAACTGGATCGTTTGCTTCTGCACGGTTCATGACCGATTCACGACAAGAAACAAGAAACAATATGAAAATTAAATACCTCATGCTGTTTAGGATAGATCGATTATCAAGAGATGACAAAGATACAAACGATGTCGGTATCGATCACTTTTCAAACCGAATCTCCCGGCCGGTTAAGCGAGATTTATTGGCGGCCAATGCAACTTGAGTGGCGATGAGTGCATCAGAGACATTCACCAAGGGCAGTGTTTTTTCATCGGAGATCAGTTTAAGAAAGTGCTCCATCTCTAGGCGATAAGACTGAGCATATCGATCCATAAAAAAGTCCTTCAGTGGTGCTGCTTGCTGACCTTTTTTAGAAAAATACTCCGTATAGTCATGACGCTCATTGTTCATCTGGAGCATTCCTTTTGGGCCAAAAACCTCTATCCGCTGGTCATACCCATAGACTGCCTTCCGGCTCGTATCGATAGAAACCAGCGTGCCATTTGCCATTTTCACCGTGGTGAGAGCTGTATCTACGTCATCGAAAGCAGCAAACTTCGTGGCGATGCGAAGATCCGCTTTCGTGAAAATCGAAACGGGTTCGGAATTGGTTAAGTATCTCATCATGTCAAAATCATGGATGACCATATCTAAAAATAGGCCTCCGCTGGTGCGCGCAAATTTAATGGGAGGAGGAGCCGGATCACGGCTGGTCAACCTCAGGATGTGGATATCTCCAATCATCCCATCGTCGATCGATTTCTTGAGTGATTTCACCTGAGGATCAAAGCGACGATTGAATCCAACCATGACCTTCGATCCATGACGTCCTGCAAGCTCTTTGATTTGCTCAATTTTCTTGGTAGAAAGATCCACTGGTTTTTCACAAAATATAGGAACCCCCTCGGGAAGGACTTTTTTCAAATACCCGAAGTGTGTATCGGAAGGAGAGGCAATTAGATAAGCGGAGAATTTTTCCCGATGCATATCAACCAAGGAGTTGCAGTAGCGAAAGTCAGGGTGATCAAACAAGTGAGTGAAACGTCGTCTCTTCACTGGGGAGTATGCCACCAGCTCAAGTGGATAATCTAGTTGCAGCAAAGTCTCTGCAAAGACCAGACCGATGCGGCCAAGACCAAACATGCCAATTTTTATTTTATCCATTCCAGTGCAACAAAACTAATCTGGCTCTTCGTCTTTCTTGAGTCCGAGTCCGGCGGCTTCCGATATTTCCAACATGCGATCGATCGACTTAACCCCTTGCTCGATGACCCACTCAGGCAAAATAATTTCAGGCTCCTCATGCTTCATACACAAGTACAGCTTCTCCATGGTATTGCGCTTCATGTGCGGGCACTCATTGCAAGCACACATATTATTGGGAGGGGCGGGAATAAATGTCTTATCAGGTGAAGCAAGCTCCATCTGATGGATGATGCCGGCTTCGGTGGCAACGATAAATGTTTCTGCTTCATCCTCTTGGGTGAAGCGCAACAAACCACTGGTCGAACCGATGAAGTGTGCCTTTTCCAAAAGAGCAGCTTCACATTCAGGATGTGCGATGAGTTTGGCTTCGGGATGGCGCACCATAATCTTAGTGATTTTTTCGTGCGAGAAAATCTCGTGCACCATGCAGGTCCCATTCCATAGGATCAGATCACGGCCGGTTTGTTTTCTGAGATATGCACCAAGGTTTCGATCAGGAGCAAAGATTATTTCTTTGTCCTTTGGTATGCTCTCGATGATGGCCACCGAGTTGGTGCTGGTGCAACAAATATCGGTGAGGGTCTTTAATTCTGCGGTGCAATTTATGTAGCTCACCACTACAGCGTCTGGATGTTGCGCTTTGAATGCTCGAAAAAGATGGGGTGGACAGGAGTCTGCCAGTGAGCAGCCAGCCTTCAAATCAGGAAGCAGTACTTTCTTACTTGGAGAGAGCATCTTGGCGGTCTCTGCCATAAAGTGGACCCCTGCAAAAACGATAATGTCAGCTTCAGTTGATGCTGCCTTTTGTGAAAGCCCTAAACTATCTCCGATGTAATCGGCGATATCTTGAATTTCAGACTCTTGATAATAATGCGCCAGGATGATCGCATTTCTCTCCTTTTTTAGCTTGTTGATTTCTTCCACAAGATCCAGGGTAGGATCTACCTCGAGATCAAGCCAACCAGTGCTTTCCAAATTTTTCTGTGCGATAGCAAGTGCAGAATTACTCATGTAGTATGTTTAATAGTTAGACGCTTGAATGATCATCTTGTAACAAGATATGCATATGGAACCATAAGTCTTAAACACTTGACCCTAGAAATTCGTTTGATACAACCAAAGGCAAGCTAAGATACTGGAGGTAGATTCAGTATCTTGCAGGCGAGTGCTGTTACAGTAATAATTAACATTAAAATAATTAACAATGAGTATGTATCCACTTGAATTGGTTGCACCGATGGCTCAGGATCTGACCAACTACGGGTTTGATGGACTCAAAACGGTCGAGGAGGTTGATACCTTCGTCACTGAAAAGCCAGGTACTGTATTAATGGTCGTTAATTCTGTGTGTGGTTGTGCCGCAGCAATGGCGAGACCGGGAGTGAAATTGGCCATACAAAATGAGAGTAAACCTGATCATCTGGCGACAGTGTTTGCCGGTGTTGACGTCGATGCTACAAACCGAGCCCGTGAATATATGCTGCCCTATCCTCCATCCTCACCGTGTATCGGACTATTTAAAGATGGCCAATTGGTACACATGCTAGAGCGGCACCATATTGAGGGTCGTAGCGCTGAGATGATCGCTGACAATCTACGTCAGGCATTTGATCAGTACTGCTAGATCGCTATGCGCATGACTGCTCGCACACTGCTCCTCTCCTGTTTGCTGCTCTTTTCGACCTGCAAGGTAAATGATCGCCTTACTGTACCTTTTACGGAGGGTCTGATCGGCGAGAAAGCGATGGTCGTCTGTGCTCATCCGGAAGCGAGTCAAGTGGGTGCCGATATCTTGCGAGCTGGGGGTAATGCCTGGGATGCCGCAGTCGCCGTACAATTTGCCCTGGCCGTGGTCTACCAGGTAGCTGGAAACATCGGAGGAGGTGGATTTGCAGTTTATCGTGAGGCTGGTGGCCAATCGGGTGCCCTGGATTTTCGGGAAAAAGCACCGCTGGGTTCAGACAAAGATATGTATCTGGACGATGAGGGAAACCCCACGGGAAGACTAAGTCTGGAGGGTCATCTTGCGGTAGGAGTGCCGGGCTCTGTAGATGGTATGGTGAAGCTGCACGAGAAATTTGGGTCACTGCCCTGGAAGAATTTGGTGCAGCCTTCGGTAGATCTTGCACGCAAGGGTTTTGCACTCACCGAGCAGGCAGTAAGCGGCATGAATGGCCGACAGGATTTATTTGCGGAAGTCAATACGCATGACATTGTTTTTGTCAAAGAAGGAGATTGGGAAGCTGGACAAGTGTTGATCCAAGATGATCTAGCCCGGACTTTCGAGCGAATTCGAGATGATGGTAGAGCGGGATTCTATGCAGGTGAAACGGCTGAATTATTTCTTGCCGAAATGAAATCATCAAATGGGATCATCACCCAAGCGGATCTGGACGCATATCAATCAGCCTGGCGGGATCCACTTGTCGCTGACTATCGAGGGCACAAAATTATATCTATGCCACCACCATCGAGCGGTGGTGTTGCACTGATTCAATTGCTCAAGGCAATCGAATCCTATCCTGTCGGTGACTGGGGATACGGCTCCTCGCGTACCATCCAGCTTATGACAGAGTTGGAGAAAAGAGTCTATGCCGATCGCGCCACCTACCTTGGTGACCCAGACCACTATCAAGTTCCTACTAAAATGCTGACCAGCAGTGTCTATCTGAAGGACCGCATGGCAAACGTGGACTTGAAGCATTCTACACCTTCTCAAGAAATCAAAGAAGGGTCTGTCGAAATTGTGGAAAGTGTGGAGACAACCCATTTTTCCATTGTAGATGAAGAAGGAAATGCCGTCTCAGTAACGACCACGCTCAATTCTGGATACGGCAGTAAGGTGATGGTAAAGGGCGCAGGATTTTTTCTCAACAACGAAATGGACGACTTCAGCATCAAAGCGGGAGTACCCAATCAATTTGGTCTGGTAGGAGCCGCTGCCAATGCGATCGTACCCGAAAAACGCATGTTGAGTTCGATGACACCCACCCTGGTTGAAAAAGAAGGAAAACTCCACATGGTCGTCGGAACTCCTGGAGGATCAACCATTATCACCTCGGTCTTTCAGACCATCCTCAATGTGATAGACCACGATATGACCATGCAGCAGGCCGTAAATGCCAAGCGTGTGCATCATCAGTGGTTGCCAGATCTGATCTTGCATGAAGAGGGAGCAATCTCTGGTCAAGTAGAAGAAAGCCTACGCAAAATGGGCCATGATCTTCAGAATCGAGGAGCGATCGGACGTGTAGATGCTATACTAGTGAGAGATGATGGTCGCCTCGAGGGTGCAGCAGATGGACGCGGCGATGACAAAGCAGTAGGATTCTAAACAAGTCTGATGTTTCCCTATTTCGTATTTAATGGAAGATTGCAATCGACTTCAGAGCCGGCAATCAACATCTCTGATGTAGGCCTACTGCGGGGCTATGGCATTTTCGATTTCTTTCCCATAGTTGATGGTGCTGCTGTTTTTGAAGCTCAATATTTTGAACGTTTTTTTAGATCGGCCCGAGCACTAAATCTCGAAGTTCCTGTCACTCCGACCGAACTCGCTGCACATATTATGCAACTCACAGATAAGAATGGTGAACGAGATGGCTACCTTAAGTTGGTCCTTACAGGTGGTGACTCGCCAAATGGCTATACACCTGGAGCATCAAACCTTTTGCTGATCCAACATTCTGATATTTCCTATCCAGAATCATATTTCACCCAGGGCATTTCACTCTTATTGCAGAAGTATTTGCGTCCAGCACCCGAAGTAAAATCCCTCAACTATGCCAACGCCATTCGACACCGAGATCTGCTGGATGCCCATGCTGCGATTGACATTCTTTATCATGATGGGCGGATGGTCCATGAAACTTCTCGCGCCAACTTCTTCATCGTGGATCGAAAAGGAGCTTTGCGCACCTCAGAAGATACCTTGCTCCTCGGCATCACCCGACGGCAGGTTTTGGATCTGGCGGCAGAGTTGATGCCTGTACATATTGGCCCACTCAGCCTAGCAGAGGTGAGTCGGGCGCAAGAAGCGTTTATCACAAGTACCACCAAAAACGTCATGCCGGTCACAAAAATCAATGGCTGGATGCTATCGAGAGGCGAGGCAGGACCAAGGACAAAAGGGTTGATGGAGCTTTATCAAGCGCACTTGCAACGACACAAATTAGGTCAGCGCACCACGTACACGTAATCACTTAGCATTTTTGGTACCTTGGAAGCGCACTTTTAAGCTGAATCCGGCACTATGCAACCGCTAACTACATTAACTGATGAACAGCTCATCGAGCAGATCAAGTCGAGTGGTAACTCGGCTGGTTTTCGCATTATCTACGAGCGGTATGGCCATCTCATATTTGGTTGGTGTATGCGGTACCTCAAACAACAGGCCGCAAGTGAAGATGCCACCATGGATATCTTGGAACAGCTGCTGAAAAATTTGCATCGCTACGAGATTAAAGATTTCAAGAATTGGCTATTTCTTCTTACGCGCAACCATTGTTTTCAGAAGCTCAAAGGCAAAACCACTGTCTTGATGGATGATTTATCCAGAATCGATGGGGAAGATGTTATGGAATCAGGGAAGAAAGATCCTCTTGAAGTCGAACGGATCGAAGAAGCTCTTCACGAGCAAATCGAAAACCTGAATGAACACCAAAAGATTTGCATCGTGCTCTTTTACTTAAAGAAGAAGTCGTACAAGGAGATTGTTGATCAGACCGGGTACGAAATGACCAAGGTGAAGAGTCACATTCAAAATGGAAAAAGAAATCTCCGATTGAGCTTAGAACACGTTTATAATGAGGAATGATTTAGCATGAAACACCGCGAAAATTTCAAGAAATGGCTCCAAGAATCACCGGTCGATCACGGGGTGACCGATGATTTAGATCGCAAGGCTGTGGAGGGTTTTCAATATTTGGATGAAGGTTCAAGTCTTGACGAATCTATGGAGCGATTGGATCAACGTTTCGAATCTCTTCTCGACGAGCAACCGCTCACCAGTGTGGATACCGAAAAAAAAGCCCAGGCAGTGGTACGGCCTCTCATGCGTCAGCGACGCTGGATGGGGGTCGCTGCAGCAATCTTACTTCTGGTTCTACCCACGCTCTATTTTCTAAATAAACCAGCCAATTCGGCCCAGCTCTTTGCAAATCATTTTGAGACACCTCGTTCTCCTTATCTACTTACGAGCAGGGGCGAGGCTGATCAAAACATGCCAGACCTCACCAGTGCTTTTACGTTGTACGAACAAGGTGACCATGAGCAGGCACTTCCCGCAATACGGGAGTTGATCACAAAGTATCCCCAACAAGAGGACCTGACTTATTATGCTGGTGTGAGTGCGCTAGCCTCCGAGATGCCAGAAGATGCAATTGCATTATTTAAGCAAGCACAACAGACGCAGTACCAAAAGGTGGATGAGAAGAGCGCCTATTTTCTCGGGTTAAGCTATCTCAAACTGGGAGATCTTGAGCAGGCTAGTCAGTGGCTGAAGAAAGCGGAATCAGGAGTATATGGGGAAAAGGCCAAAAACCTGGCAAAAGAGTTGGAATAGGGCAGATCAACAGCATGCTGATGCTGCGAGATAGGCCTCCCAATCTTCGATAAAATCGATGTCTGCCAATGTCGGCATTTCATACCATGTTTTTCCGAGCGTTTTCATTCGCTCCACGGTGAGGGTACTGACTTGATCCGTACTCCAGGGAATATCTTGAAAAACCTCCGGGCAGGGCGTTTTCATCCCTAGGAGATAATATCCTCCATCTGGTGACGGCCCCATAACCATATCGTGGTGGACTAACTGCTCATAGGCTTCGCTGAGCACCTCGGGTGTGAGATAGGGGCAATCAGTCCCTATGACCAATGCCCGATCTGCCTCCTGCAAAGCCACCTCAAAAGAATGATGCATTCGCTCTCCGAGGTCGCCCCCTTGCTGGAGGTGTTCTTGCACCTCTTGATCCGGCCACTCAGAAAGATAAAACGGCTTGGGTGCAAAAAATAGTAACTTCTGTACGGACAGATGACTGATGGTCTGCATGGTTTTTAGGAGCAGTTTGCGGTAGATGTCTACTGCTTTTTCATTGCCCACGACATCACCGATGCGAGTTTTGACTTTTCCTTTTTCAGGCACTTTGAGAAAAACGATCAACGCATCATTCTTCCTCGCTATCTCCGTTCTTTTTATCGCTTTTTTCTTTTCTGATGTAGGTGTCACCATCTTCCAGTTTACGGGTGATCGTGGCATATGGACCTGTCACAATCTCTTCGCCAACATCCAATCCTTTTGCGATGTGAATGTAGGAATCATCCTGAACACCTGTTGTCACCACCTGGACGTAAAGTGAATCACCTTGGGCCACAAAAACGACCTCCCGGATATCTTCATCCCCTTCTTCTTCCTCATTGAGATCACGGGTGGTCACTGCAAGGATGGGTACGGTAATGACATCAGAAACCGTACTGGTGTTAATATCTACAGAGGCAGACATGCCCGGACGAAAGGGAAACGGCAGATGATCGCTGACTAGATCTGCGTAGGAGTTGGGATCCATCAGGATCTTCACCACAAAATTGGTCACCTGGTCTGAGGACAGCACCGCTGCACTGCCTACGGAAGTAGCCGAATTGGCAATTTCAGATACGATGCCCGTAAAAATTCGGTCTAGATAGGCGTCTACCTCGATCGATGCAGTGTCTCCTTCAGACACCTTGAGAATATCATTTTCACTGACGTCTACCTGGACCTCCATGATCGACAAGTTGGCAATACGCATCATTTCTGTACCCGTCATCTGAATCGTGCCGACCACTCGCTCGCCCTCCTCCACGTCGAGCTTTGATACGATGCCTGAAACTGGAGCCACAATGGTAGTGCGCTTCAAACTTGTGCGTAACTCTTTGAGCGATGCTTCCGCACTTTTTACCGAAAATTCATTGGCGCGAATATTTTCTTGAGCAGATCTGATTCCGGCCTTTGTAGCCCGAATATTGGCCTGTGCAGAGGCCAGCTCCGTTTCAGTAGTTTCAAATTCTGCATCAGAAATCACCCCCTGCTCGAGTAGCTTTTTGTTGCGCTCATGACGTCTACTTGCATTGTCTAGCTGTACCTGTAGCTGTTCTAGCTGAGCGACATTGTTTTCGGCGTTCGACTTTGAGATAGCAAGTTGTGCTTTGGTCGTGTTGAGACCAGCTGTACCGCGTTCGACTTGGCTCAGGTACGCCTCAGGATCAATGCGGGCTAATATTTGTCCTGCCTTCACAGAGTCCCCTTCCTCTACTGGTAGAGCTACGATCTCTCCCGACACATCAGAACTAATGATGACTTCTTTTTCGGGAAAGATCTTTCCACTGGCAGAGACCAGCTCCTTGATGTCACGTTTTTTCACTTCCGAAATTTGAACCTCCTCGCCGGTCTGGCGATTCTTCCCTTTGAAGTAGGCGGCAGCCATCAACGCGACCACAAGGATCGCCAGAAGGACATAGATTCGTGTTCTTTTTTTCTTGGCCATAAGATCAGTCTAGAATAATGGGCTTGCCTTGATAGAAATCAAGCACTTTCGTTTTAAAAATGAAATCGTATTTCGCAATTAAGACATCTACTTCCGCACGATCACGATTATTGATCGCAGTGGTAAGTTCAAAACTATTGGTGACACCCAAGTCAAAACGTTTTTGGGTATCAGAGTAAGATGCACTTGACGCTTCCAGGGTGCGCAGTGCTGCCTCATATTGCAGCTTGGAGGTTCTCACATCCGTCACAGAACGCGCGATTGTAGAGCGCAAAGTATTTTTTAGATCCTGGTTGGCCACTTGATTTCGACGCACATCGATCTTGGCACGTTCAAGGGTGAGCTTGTTGCTCCCCTGACGGAAAATGGGAACATTTAGCGACAGACCGAGACCGTAGCCAAAGTTCTGGTTGATTTGATCGAAGTAACCGATTTTATCAAAATCGAAGGCGGGCTGGCCAAGTTCAAAGTTGACATTTTCGCCAGATAATTTGGCAGGTATAGGACTAAAGACGATGCCCGTTGGGTCTCCTCGTCTTGCTGCAACCGAAGAAAAATTTGACCCGAGGCTCCCCCCGATGGTGAGTGATGGATAGAAGTTGGTTTTGGCCAAGCTGACTCCAAGTTCGGCATTTCTTGCTCTGAGTTCGCCAGCTTGTATATTGGGCTGATTTTGCACGGCGATCCTATAGATGTTTGCCGCATTAAGTTCAGCTATTTCGTAATCTGTAGGGACGGAGAGCGCTGGAACTTCAATGTCAAAATCAACATCAGGATCGAGCTGGATGAGCTGTTTCAAGTCGAGCTTAGCCAGCACTCCATCATTTTGTGCGGTGATCACAGCCTGCTCGCCAGTCGCAATCTGGGCCACCAACTCGAGGCTGGCATTGCGTGGCCTGCTTCCCGCTGCGATGAGTTTTTCAATCTGATCTAGCTGACTTCGGGTGAGCTCTACACTCTTGCGCGCATTGGCTTCTCTTTCGCGAGCAAATAAGATGTTGAGGTACGTACTTGCCACCTGCAGACTGATGTCATTTTTGAGCTGTTTTAGGTCAAGCACAGCCGCTTCCTGATTTGTCCTTGCCTGTTTGATCAAACTGTTGACCTGGCCACCGTTCCACAGAAGTACGCCACCAGATACGCTGATCGTCTGGTTACCGAACTGCTGACTGATAAAATCATTGGTCGATGGATCAATGCTCCGGCCAAAGCTCAAGTTGTATCCAGAGCTGCCATCCAGTTGTGGGAGGCGCTGCTGCCAGGCCAAATTTGCACTGATTTCTGCGTCAGTCACATTGAGCTTAGAGTTTTCTAAGGCAATACTGTTTTCCAGAGCAAACTCCACGCAACGTGGCAGGGACCAGATCTCCTGACTATAACTGGGTGCGACCAGGATTCCCATTAGGAAAATGCAAACTGTACTCTGTCTCATTTTGAAGGATAATTTTTCCTCCTCCAAAGTAAGCATCACCAAGGGGCTGGCCTGCTAAATTCTATAAAGGGTGGACAATCTTGGATTAAAGAGCTGATAATGTCAATAACCTACACTCTCTACAGCAGCGATTCGGTCATATCGCCCGCCGAAGGGTCGATAATAGACCAGTACAGTATAGGAGTTGCCCGCTTCGTGCCAGTTGCCCTCCAGATCCTGCGGTTGGTCACGTACGTTGCGTGGTAGGGCAACGTATTGGTAGTCGTATACACCCTGCTTAAGGAGCAACTCTCCGAAGTAGACGCCATACCGCTCATCGTACTCCATTTTGTTTTCTGGAAGTAGATGCCAATCGCAAAATTTACCGATGATGTATACGTCCTGGTCTTCGAGTTCACTCTTTGATTCGAGGGAGAAAAGGAGATAGACATATTCCGATTCGAGGTTAAAATCCCGATCTTCATACGACTGGATGATGTACTGGCCATTAAGGTCTTCCGTAGTCACATACTCCAGATAGGTCCGGGTTTTGTCAAGGGTCAATTTTAACTCCCAGGCATCACCAAACTCCTCGATGTCTAATATGTCGCGGTTGGTATTTCTCAGGCTACGAATATCTAAGCTGCGAAATTCCTTGCCAGCAGGAAATGTGAGTTGGTCTTGATAGTCAAAAATCAATTCTTCATTACGAAATATAAAGGGAGGAATATCTTCGATGGCGTTATCCCAGCGACCATTTTGCAGCACTGTAGCTTTTACCTCGGTAGTGGGATTGCGGATCACAATCCCTTTGTGATTCACCACAAAATCGATCTCTACGTGCGTTTGGATTTTTGAAACATCCGAAGGTTTGCGAATATTGGTAGAGACCTTCATAGAGTTTTCGACGACCATGAATCTGCGGGTAAACAGAGGCTCTTTGCTATCGGTATCATACACATGCAGGAGGTAGTTGCCAGATTTCGTCCAGTTTATATCTGCATTGGGCATGGACAAGGAATAGTGCGTATAGGGGATCTTGGTATTTATAGAGAAGGAGTGATTGCGCAGCTCTTCATCATTAAAGCCTTCGAGATATTCCATCTGGTCAAGATCTGAATGGGTCCAGTCGGCATTGCAATGCTGGACACGATATTGCAAGTAGCGAGCATTGCCATTGAGAATATCAAAATCAAGCGTAAGCCGATCTCCCAGGTTGATGATGGGGAAGGCAGTCTGCAGTCCTGGGATGGTAAATTGAATGCTTTTTACCTCCTTGTTATACACGCAATCCTCATTGCGAAATTCTTGGCCTTCACACAGATGAAAGGTAAAGGCTACCAATAGGATCAGACTGAGTATTTGGATTCGGATCATGATGTGTGAATACAAAATAGCGAATAGCTCTGAGCATTAAAAGGTTCCAAAGGGAGGTTTTATTTCGCGGAACTTGCTCTATTTTGCCTTGCTGCACCACGGGTTTCCCACAATGCGGAAACGCCAGGGCCATTTGATGCATTCTTCGGCGTAATCGATTCCTACGCGAGGGCTTGCGCGTATATCTTGATCTGGAATCGGCACATGGCTTCGTATTCGAATGGGCGAATCCTTGGCGAACAGTGGCTGGCCATTCAGACGGGTGGTAATACCGAGCGCTTTCGTGAGGGAACCTGGTCCAGATGTCAGAGCGAAATCTACCAGGGGCTTGCCCCGCCTTTCTCTCATTGCATCGATGCCATCAATGGGCTCGATGGCTCGGATTAATACAGCATGAGGGACGTCTTTCGGACCTGTTACGATATTGAATAGATGGTGGATGCCATAGCAGAGGTAGATGTATGCAAGACCTCCCTCAGAAAACATGGTTTCAGTCCGTTTTGTCCGCTTGTTTCCATAGGCATGAGAAGCTTTGTCATCGGGAGCTCGATAGGCTTCGGTCTCGACAATACGGCCGATAGTGAGCGTGCCATCAATTTCCGTTTCCAACTCTGCACCTAGCAGTCTACGAGCAATGTCGAGAACATCACTTGACAAAAAGTCTATCGATTGGGGAATAACTTTCCTGTCTTTCATTTGTTATTCAGATCAGATCCTGAGTCCATATCCACAGAAGTCTCTCCTGTAGAGCTATGGTAGAGTTGTGTTGCCACAATATATGATGAAAGGAAACTATATTTCACCCGAAAGAACACTTAAAGATTTGGATAAGGATGTAGAGATTCCAGAACGCATATTTTTTTATCGGGACGGTCAAATTGGTCGAAGAATTGATTTGCACAAAGTACTCTGTATAAAAGCAGATGGACGATACATGAATATACGCTGCATAGACGAGACTTATAAAGTAAGGCACTCGCTCAAACGGGCGCTACCTTTGCTACCAGCTCACTTTTGCCGAACGCACGGTAGCTACATTGTAAATCTCGAAAAGATTGAAGAACTGAAATTAAACAGTGATGAGATCATCGTCGGTGGAGAGACCATTCCCATTGGACGGAAGTTCAAGAAGGCCTTTCTGGAGCGATTCATTATCTTATAGGAGAACTAGGATTTTTTCTCAAAAACCAATACGGATTCCCACATTTCCATAGACCAGATTATTCCTGTCACTTGAGTTGACTCCAGCGACTAGCTCACTCAGACCGAACTGATAGCCAGCATCGATAAAGATAAAAGCTAGATCAAGCCCGAAGCCAGCGTTCCATCCCCACTGAGATCCACGGAAGTCATCTCCTTCAAAAAGCGGGTCTTCTCCCAGATCTTTAGACACATCAAAAGAAATGTTGGGTCCAGTAAATATTCGGGCATTCAGCCACCCGTTGGTATGGTGCCCGGCTAGCTTGTAGCCCAGCATAAGCGGTATTCGTACTCGATTGAGTGTCACAGTGTTTTTCCGGTCATCAATTTCTTGATAGAACTCGTTTTCCTGTGACTCCCAGAAAATTCCCGGTTGAATGTAGAACGTGCTGCCCAATTGCAGATCGACACCAAATTGCCAGCCTACCTGGTTTTCAAAGTACCTTGACTGATCTGCATCGCGCAGGCTTGAGGTATTAAATCCCATTTGTGGTCGCAGTGAAACTTGTGCACTGACAGAGATGGCAAATAGCGTTAGAACTGCACTGGTGATGATTGCTCGCATGACTTTTTCAATTTTAAATTATCTAGAAATGTATTTCATCGGTACAAACAAGGAGCGTTTGCCCAGTAAAGTAGTTGCATGCGACTGCAGCTTTTTTAGAAAAATTAAGATTCGCAGGAACTTCTTAACAAAATCTTGATCAGAAGGACCGCCGGGAGTAGTTTGGTGATTCCTTGGTCACCATGATATTATGTGGGTGACTTTCTTGAATTCCTGAACTTGTAATGGAGACAAATTCTGCTTGTTTGAGTGCTTCCAAATCAGCCGCTCCGCAGTAGCCCATACCAGATCGCAGCCCGCCGAGGTATTGCACCATG
>CAJQNM010000389.1 GCA_905479665.1 uncultured Saprospiraceae bacterium | reverse complement strand
TATCGGATGGAGGGCAAAGTGAAACGCCAACGCCCACCCCTTATCCTGCGTCCATTGTATTGGGCATCATTTGGTCTACCGGTCATCGCATTTCTCGTGCTGGCCTGGAGACAAAAGGTTCAGGAAAGAAAACCAGAGATGATCATTGATCACACTGCTTTGGCAAGAGAGCGCTTAGAGCTTGCAAAACAACATCTGGATGCACAGGAGCCAGGTCCATTTTATGAGGAAGTCGCTTTTAGCATCAAGAAATACCTCGGCTGGCGATTGCAGTTTGATCCATCCGAATTCAGCAAGGAGTCAGTAAGCCAATCTTTGACGGCCGCAGACATCAGCGCCTCATTGATCACCCAAACAGAAGAAATGCTAAACCATTGTGATTTGGCCCTTTATGGCGGTGGGACGGCTCCAGAAAAAATGCAAGGCACCTATGAACAAGCAATAGATCTGATTGCCAAATTTGAAGAGCAATTCTGATCCGCTGAATGGTTATCTTGGGCAACCAAAAAAACAGAATACCACGCATGTCTTCGTATCAAAAAATTGCCGATCTCTTCAAAACCCCTCCGGTCGGGTCTCAGGTTACTGTAAAAGGATGGGTACGCACTTTCCGTAACAACCAATTTATAGCGCTCAATGATGGCACCTGCCTCCAGTCACTGCAGGTCGTAGTAGATTCTGATAAAGAAGATCCCATCGTGCTTACGCAGCTCTCTCCAGGGGCCGCGATCTCTGCCGAGGGGACTGTCGTCGAGTCTCAGGGCAAGGGACAAGCCATCGAGCTGAAGGCCGAGCACATCCACGTCTATGGTGGATCTGATCCAGAAAAATATCCACTGCAGCCCAAGAAGCACAGCCTCGAGTTTTTACGGGAGATTGCGCACTTGCGTTTTCGTACCAGCACATTTGGAGCGGTTTTTAGAATACGCCATGCGCTGGCCTTTGCTGTCCATAAATTTTTTAACGATCGGGATTTCTACTATTTACATACTCCGATCGTAACCGCATCTGACGCCGAGGGGGCCGGTGAGATGTTTAGAGTAAGTACCCTCAACCCCCTCCAACCGCCACTTACAGAAGACGGTGGGATAGACTATAAGCAAGACTTTTTTGGTCGCGAGACCAACCTTTCTGTTTCTGGACAATTAGAGGCTGAACTGGGGGCTCTTGCCTTAAGTCGGGTCTACACTTTTGGGCCGACCTTTCGGGCTGAAAATTCCAACACCTCTCGCCACCTGGCGGAGTTCTGGATGATTGAGCCGGAAGTCGCTTTTGCAGATTTAAAGGACAATCAAGATCTAGCCGAGGCCATGCTCAAATACCTTATTGGCTATGTCTTAGAGCACAATGCCGAAGATCTTGCTTTTTTGGAGGAGCGACTGATCAAGGAAGAATCTCAAAAACCACAGGACCAGCGCTCAGCCATGAACCTGATTGAGAAACTCGAGTTTTGCCTGGCTGAAGATTTTGAGCGGCTCAGCTACACTGACGCCATTCGGGTCCTGATGAATTCTAAGCCAAACAAGAAGAAAAAATTTCAATTTGTGATTGAGGATTGGGGCGCCGATCTCCAGTCTGAACATGAGCGCTATCTGGTAGAAAAGCATTTTAAGAAGCCAGTGATCCTCACGGACTACCCAAAAGAGATCAAGTCTTTCTATATGCGGATGAATGACGATGGAAAAACCGTTGGGGCCATGGACATCCTATTTCCCGGCATCGGCGAAATTATCGGTGGTTCACAGCGCGAAGAGCGCCTAGACGTACTCACCGCTCGCATGGATGAAATGGGCATACCGCAAGAAGAATTGTATTGGTTTCTGGACATCCGCAAATACGGCAGCTGTCCCCATGCGGGTTTTGGGTTGGGTTTTGAGCGCATGGTGCAATTCGTGACCGGGATGGCAAATATCCGCGACGTCATTCCTTTTCCGAGGACTCCGGGTAACGCCAGTTTCTGATATTAGTAGCCCTATTCTAGCTTTTCCAACACTACCCTAAATCACATGATTTATTGGGAAGCACAAGTCTGTGCATAAATTCCTAGTTACACTAAATAATACCTGTATTTCAAAAAAAGGAACCCTTCTCTGGGTACCTATTCTCATCCTGAGACACAAAGAGGTGAAACAAACCTCTTTTAAAATGAAAACGAATACTCTATTAATCTTGATGACAATGTTCAGCTTGGGCGAGATGAAAGCCCAAGTCCTATTCCCTCAACTTGTCTCAACCGGCGGCTCCTTTCATGAACAAATCTTCAGCGTGCATGAATTTACGATCGCCGAAGTCATGGTGGCCACGCTGACATCTCCATCAGGGAAATTGATCACCCAGGGACTCCTCCAGCCCTCCCTCCGTGGCACGGTTGGATTTAGCGCTAAACAATTCACGCACGATTTGGAAATGTTTCCGAATCCCGTTTCGACAGCATTAAATCTGCGCACCGACTACGCGGGTGAATTGACATTTCGCCTGCACACCATCGATGGAAAACTGATGAATCAAGGCCGCTGGTCGCAGGAGAAAAAGATTGATTTTTCTGGGCTTCCTTTCGGCTCCTATGTCCTGCACCATGTTCATAATACCGAAATCATCGAAACGGCAATTATTGTCAAAAACTAACTCCTTCCATTCTCATAAATAATTCAAAAATAAAGGGAGGCCGTGCAATCGCATACCTCACCAAAAAATAATAATCATGAAATACCTATATATTCTATTATTCGCGACCATTTTCACAACCGCAATTTCTTGGAGTCAAACATCTCCACTTGATCCGGTTTGCACATTTAATTATCAGGGAGTAATCCGGAATGATGATTTTCGAGGCCTTTTTGAAAAAGAGATTCGGGTGCAATTTTCCATCCTGGACGGTCCAGCTGGCAATGCACTGTATATTGAACAACATGAGACCACGACAAATTCGCTTGGTTTATTTGTGCTAGAAATCGGAGGTGGCGATCGCGTCGATGGGACGATGCTATTTGAAGTGATTCCCTGGGCCATTCGCAAACATTACCTTAAGGTGGAGGTAGATACAGAGGGCGGCACAGACTTTGAAGAGTACGGTGTCTCACCATTTTTAGCTGTGCCGATTGCGGTAGAAGCCAAAATAGCAGCTTTTGCCGTCCACACGTTAGACACCATTACTTGCTATGATACCCTCAAGGTCAAGCAACTTTGCGCAGACTCGATTAAGGCGACTTCGATCACAACCAAGACGATTTGCGCAGATAGTACCAAATCAGAAGTGGTGTGTGCGTCGGAAATAAAGGCGGAAAAGCTGTCGGTAGAGACAATTTGTGTAGATGAGATAAAAATAAACGATCCACTCGGGGGCAATCCCTTTCCATTTGTGAATGCCGATCCACTCTTTGGCGGCATCGTTGCAAAAATCGATCGGATCGAAGGTGAGCTTACTGCAGAGCGTATCAATGCAGACAAAATACACGTCGGCGATGTCTGCGCGACAGACGTAAATCTCAAAAACAATGCGACCGGTGAAATAACCAACGTACTGAAGACAGACTTCCTAACTGAAGATGTTATCGCCCGTATCGATATCCTGACCGGATGTGTCCAAGTAGACACTCTCAAAGTCAAGCACATTGTGATAGAGGGAGATGGTGGTGGCGATAGCAATCCGCAAGACGAACTGCAAACACTGAGCAAACAGGGAGATCAAATCTCACTGAGCCAAGGCGGAGGAAGCATCCTACTCAATGATGATAGTCCCACCAATGAATTGCAGGAAATATCAAAAGGCGGAAATCAAATCGCACTTAGCGACGGCGGTAATATTGTTTTGCTCGACGATGATCCACAAAATGAATTACAAAATCTGTCATTGGAAAATAACGAACTGCGACTCTCGGGCAGTGCTGCACGAATTCGCACTGACGAATTTTCACCATGGTCTAGTGATGGTAATCGACTCCAGACCGAAAAAACCATCACCGGTGCTGGCTTAGAAGTCGCAAACGAATCGGTGGTGATCGAAGATAGCAAGATCTCGTTGCGCTATCCCAACGGTGCAGATGCACTCGTCTTGGATGTCGATGGTGATTTTGGCCCCTCGATAACCTTTATGAATCCGAGCAATGAAATCATCGGATCCATCAAGAGCGATGGAGAGGGAGGTTTACAACTTTTCTCAAACAATCAAAAACCTTCAGAACGTGCGAACCTGCCCCCTGATGGTGAGTTGCATGGCACGGTAAATTTACGAGCTGGTGAAGCTTCTGTTGCACTTAATCTCCCTGCTCATATCAAATCGGAGCAACTTCACATCATATTGACACCACGGTCTGGCGATTCCAAGGGATTGGCAGTCAGCCAAAAAAGTGCGGGAGAATTTAAAGTGAAAGAACTATTCCAGGGTTCGGGAAATTATGCATTTGACTACAGTGTTCGGATCTTGCCAACAGCAAGGCAAAGGAGCTTCAACTCTGTTCGCAATAAATCCAGTGAATAGAAATTGTGAAAAGCGCAAGGATTTTATTTTACCAAGAGACTAAAGCGTGCCTCCGAAAACTTCTTGCTTTTACTTCGTGATATTGGTACATTAAGAGATGGGTCCCTCCGGTAAGCCTGTGTAAACGAGCTTTCGGAGGTACTCAAACATAAGAACATACTCTTTTGAATCGTACTAACCCACACGAAGACCTTGACCTGGTGCAGATGATACTTTCATCCGGAAGTACCCGGAGAAAAGCGATCGAAATAATTTATGGTTGGTCTACGCTGAAAGAAAATGTGCAAAAATATGTCCTCTCGAACTCAGGAAGTGAAGCCGATGCGCTAGATGTTTTTCATGAGGGGATTATTGCGCTTGATCGCAATATTAGGACAGGTAAATTCAGGAAAGAGAGTACGCTGGAAGGATACCTCTTTGGAATTTGTCGCTATGTCTGGCAAAACCAAAGGAGAAAATCCCAGCGGGAGATCCTGACGGACTCCTTACCAGATGAAAAAGGGGATGGTGATCCAGAAATCAGGACCATGAAGATGGAGGAACGCGATATTCTCAGTAAAATCGTGGCGCTCCTCGATGGTTCTTGTCGAAAAATTTTGTCGTTGTGGAAAAAGTCTTTCACAATGCTTGAGATTGCTGAGGCTCTACATTTATCAAGTCCAGAAATGGCAAAAAAATACAAATATCGTTGCATCAAAAAATTAAAAGCAGAATTGGCACTAAATCCTCACTTAATTATATCACTACGCAATGTCGATTCTAGAAAAGAAGATTGAGGATTATCTACTTGGTCGTCTATCTGATCAAGATTTGGCTGAATTCAAAAGTCAGTTAAAATCCGATCCCTCCTTGCAACTTGAGGTGGAACAGACGAAGGCCATTCACGATTCACTCGAACTGGAGGTAGAAATGGACTTACGCCAGGATTTGGCTATAATGGCCTCGCAAGAAAACACTCCGGCCGTGGTCAAATCAATCTGGTCGACCAAATGGGCACTCGTCGCTGTGATAGCAGCCCTGGTAGGGGCGTCATTCTGGATGTTTAGTACGAAACGACCAGCCTGGGATAAGTTTGCCTCCGACGCCTACGTTGGTTATGACTTCGAAGGTCTACGTGCAGTAGATCAATCGATTTTCTCCGGGATTTTAGAAGAAGCTCGCGAAGGGAAATATGGATCCGCCATCGAAGGACTCGAGTCCTATCTCGATCAGCATCCGCAAGACTATGAAGCACGATTTTTAAGGGCACACTTATATCGAGAGCAGGGTAATCAAACCCAGGCTCGCAATAGTTACAAACAGTTGGCTCAGAGTGAATCGATACTATGGGCGCCACGGGCCAGTTGGAATTATCTGCTATTATCCATTCCAGATCAGTGGGATGATACTGCCAAAGAAATGGCAGCGAAAATAAAAGCGGAACGAAATCACCCCTATCACGATAAGTTGCCGCAATTATTAAAATATGTGGAATAGTAGGGTTTCACCGATCTTGCTGGTCATGATCTTTCCATGCTTCGTGCTTGGTCAGAACTTAAATTCAGAATACCTCGGGGCCTTGCGAAAATCAATAGAAAGCGAGCAAGTTGCAAAGGCAGATTCGCTAATAAAACTCCTCCCAACATTTGCTGAATCACAGCATTCGGCACATCACCGGGAGCTTGCTGATCTTTCGATTCGACATTTGGATTTAGTCTCTAAAGATTTTACCATAGCGCAGATTCTTTCGCTCGTCCGACTCAAATTCCACGAGCTAGAATCATTTCATGAATGTGAAGAATCACAGCTAGAGTTACTACTGCGCGCCGTATCCGAATGCCGTGTGCACTCCCAAGTAGACTCCATGCAGCACTATTTGGTACGCACCCGAAATCTACTGGATCAATTCGATCAAACGTCGTTTCTGGAATCCACCTACTACTACGAATTTGCTCGATACGCATATCTGCGCCATGATTTCGAAGGATCCTTAAGTCAATTGCGACTTGGCCTCAATTTTATCGAAACACAGTTTCCCGACCGCGTTCAGACCAGACTCCTTTTTCTCAATGGCATCGGCATCGGTCTAAGAAGACTGGGACGATTTCAAGAAGCGACCGATCATCACCTAAAAACACTTCAATACATCCAGCAAGAGGATGCAGAAAGTCCCTGGGTGGGAAATGTGCTGAATAATTTAGGTCTTTGTTATAATAATTTGGGTCAAAATGACCGAGCAGTAGAGTACCAAAAGCAAGCGGTGCACGCATATCAGAAGTTGGGATCTGTATATCAGGATCAAATAGCGACAGGGCTAGCTAATATAGGATTGAGTTATTCATTTCTAGCGGTCTACGACTCTGCGAAACATTATTCAAGCAAATCGCTGAGCTACATGCACGATACATTTGGTAAAAACTACTCGGACATTCTTCTTCCTACCGGAAGCCTGGCTCGGATACATCAACGAGAGGGAAATCTAATTGTTGCCGATAGCTTCATCTCGGTGGGACTAGAACACCTGAGCAGGTTCGGATGGACGAGAGATACCCCCACTGGCACATTTTACTTAGATGATGCCCTCACCTTATTTAATGTAGGCATGGAGATCCGACAAGATCTTATCGCATCTAAAACACCCCACCTCAATGATATATTTGATTTGAAATACGCGCGAGGATTGATAGCTACCCTGGACTATGCCTTTTACGATGTACAAAGCGATTACTCCCGAAGTTCATTTTTAGAAAGTCATCGAGGGAAACTGACAAATGCAGTTCGGCAATATTATGCAGCATACCAACAAGCACCAACACCCGGCATCCTTAATGAAGCGCTCAACACGATTGAAAAATATAAATCATATCAACTTTCGACTTTGGCCTATCGCGATCGAATTGGTGATACAGAAGTTTTTCAAAAGCTGAATCACGAGCATCGAGAGCTACTGGCAGATATCCGCAACGCTCAGCAAGAGTACGTCTTAAACTCCAAGACTGACACCACGTCTGCCTCTCTTGCCCAAGCCCTAGAAGGAGCAAAGGTAGAGCTACAGCTCTGGCAAGAAAAAATCAAAGTAACACACCCGCAATATGTAGGTATCGTTCGACAGCAGGATGATATTTCAATTTCGTCTGTACGCGAAAACTTACTCCGCTCTAATCAAGCCATGGTCTCCTATTTTCTTGACTCAAGTCAAGTGTACATACTCACAGTATCGCACGCCGCCGAGGGATTTAGCCGAGTTGATTCGGATAGTGAGATCGCGGCTTCGGTCAGCGCTGTCGCAGGAGCAATCACAGATGTAGTAAGATCAGGGCTAGGCAACGAAGAGCTTTATTTTCAGAATTTGAGCACCTATATCAAGCATGCAGAAAAATTATATCATTTATTGCTTGGGCACATTTCGTCGTATGCTGTGGAGCGCCTTATTATTATTCCTGATGGAGTACTTTGGAATTTACCATTTGATTTATTGCTGAGTGACACCCTCTCCAATCCGTCACTTTGCAGTGACTTTCCCTATGCGATGAGAACCCATGCGATCGGATATTCCTATTCACTTCATCTTTGGGCCGAATTGGCTGCCATCAAACATCAAAAAGTTGCTGGTTGCAAGATTATGGCTCCTGAATTTAATTCAAAAAATAATAATCAGGACGAACGAGGGGCCCATTTAAAAAATCTGATTTACAGTGGCTGGGAGGCCTCGCAAATTGCAGACCTACTGGGCGATAAAGCGATCTTGGGTACTGAAGCGACAGTTCCGGCATTTTTGCACGACATTGACCAGCAGCGCATTATTCATCTATCCACACATGCCAAGATAGACTCCCAGAGCAATTTGCATTACTTGGCTTTTTCTGATCAGGAGACGGGATTTCGGCCCATGACAACGACAGCCATTTATGCATTAGATCTCCAGGCCGAACTTGTCACCCTCAGTGCGTGCGAATCGGGAGCAGGACAGTTTGAGCAAGGGGCAGGCCTAATTAGTCTAAGCAGGGCATTTTCATATGCCGGTGCTCGGTCATTGATCAGCTCGCTTTGGCCGGTCAGTGATCGCTCTACGTCACTCATTATGGAGCACCTATATGCAAATCTCCTCTGTGGCCAGCCCAAAGATATTGCGCTGCAAAATGCAAAATTGAGTTACCTGTCAAATACGGATCACATCGGAGCCCACCCTTTTCTATGGGGCGGACTGATCACCATCGGTGTGGCAGATCCCATTTTTCGAGATAAAAATAGCCGGACTTTAATGATACTGGGTGCTGGCTTGCTTCTCCTGATTGTCATGGGATTTTTGATAAGAAAGTCCACTTAGCTGCATCGAGGCAAGAGCATTTGGTCTCGATGCTTCATTTTCCGGGCACTCTGGGTTGCACCAATTTCTGATTTTTCATCATATGTTAAAGTGTTGATTTTTAACAACTTGGCTGTAGCGGGTGCTCGGTCATTTCGTTACATTTGACTGTCTCATAAACCGAGATTGACCCTCCGGACGGATAAAATATCCCATAGTCTTATGATCTCATATCTTTGACATATCCATATCCGGGGGGTTTTTTCATTTACAGATGGATAAAATCAAGGAAGAATGGGATAACTTTCACTACTTCATGATCGGGCGATTCTTATCTCTTTGAGCAGCCACAGTGGTCTGCCCACGAGGCGCAATCAATATGGCTTCGCAATATTAATTTCTAAAGTCGCACGTGAAAATCAAGTCGATCCAGAGTTTTATCATCTCCGATACCATGGAGGAGACCTTTTACTTCTCACAGTGGGAATACTCCAAGCGTGAAATCTGTATCGTAAAGATTACCAGCGATACCGGTCAAGTCGGCTGGCGAGAAGGATATGGACCTGCTGCAATAGTTAAGGCAGGGATTGATTTTCTGACTCCATTTGTTCTCGATCAAAACCCCATGGAAACCGAGACTGTCTGGAGCATCATGTATCGACGTACCGCCGATTTCGCTCGTCGGGGCATCTTGGTCTCCTCTATCAGCGCTATTGATGTAGCTCTGTGGGATTTGAAAGGAAAAATATTGGATGCTCCGGTGCACCAGTTGCTTGGTGGGAAAAAACGGGATTTTATTACGGCATACGCCACCGGCATGTACTTCACAGATAGCGAGGATCTCACTATGAAAATGAGTAAGGAGGCCGAGCAGTACGTCGAGTGGGGCTATCAGGCAATGAAAATGAAGGTTGGCCTGGGCGTTAGACAGGATATTGAGCATGTACGGGCTGTACGTAATGCCATCGGTCCAAATATTAAGCTTATGATTGATGCCAACCACGCCTACAACTTTCGCGAGGCCTTTGAATTGGCAAGAGCACTAGAGCCGTACTCCATCTCTTGGTTTGAGGAGCCCCTGTCTCCTGAATATTACGCTCAGTCTGCTGAACTAAGACAACGTACCTCCATCCCGATCGCGAGTGGCGAGTGTGAAGATTTACGTTTTGGCTTTCACACCCTCCTTTCCTCCAAGGCCGTTGACATTGCACAACCCGACATTTGCGGTTGCGGAGGGCTGACGGAAGCAAAACGCATCGCTGTGTTGGCATCGGTTCATGGTGTCGAGGTTATTCCTCATACCTGGGGATCCGGAATTGCAATTGCTGTTGCTTGCCACTTTGTAGCAAATCTTGACATTCTGCCGGGCAGGCTCAACACTCCGGATTGCTATCTGGAGCATGATCGCACCGAAAATAGTTTGCGCGAAGAACTAGTGTGTACCGAAATGGTCGTCAAAAATGGTCGTATTGAGGTTTCCGATGCGCCAGGATTGGGATTCGAAATGAAAGAAGATATGCTAGAGAAATTTAAGATAGACTCGCAGCCTATCTCCCATAGTGTCGTGCAGTAGCAACTAAATCTCAAGGTCGATTTGCCCTTTTATGACCGATTCGCTACCTTAAGTCAACGCGAAAACGGCACCATGAAATTAGTGCGAAAAAATTCCGATTGTTTTGATCAACAAGTCCACTTTGATTGCATCGAAACCCCCTGTCTGGATTCATCTTGGCACTACCATCCAGAATATGAATTACTCTATATCTCAAAGAGCAATGGCATCCGTTTTGTGGGGGACAGCGTCTCTCCTTTCTTTCCTGGAGATTTAGTGCTGGTCGGAGCATATCTGCCTCATCTCTGGCGCAACGATGTTACCTATTACACTTCGCAAAAAAAGAAGGTAAAAACGGTTGTGATGAAGTTTACCAAGGATTTCATTGGCGACAATACCTTTTCCAATCCCGCTTTTGCATCTGTTAATCAATTGTTGGAGCTTTCCAAGTATGGTGTTTCTTTTGGAAAGCAAACCAGCGCAAATCTGCGGAAAGAATTTTTTGAAATTATTGGACTTTCACCTGCAGAGCAGCGCATTCAGCTATTGGGTATCTTATTTCGACTCTCTCAATCTAATGATCGTACTGTGCTGTCTTCCAGTGATATGCGGCAATATGCCCAAGCGACTTCAAATCGACTGGATAATGTACTCAAATATATCGCCGACAATTTCAGCAGCACAATAACACTGCAAGATGTTGCAGACATCGCTCACATGACTACAAATTCATTTTGTCGATTTTTTAAAAAAATGACCAACAAATCATTTACCCAATTTCTCAATGAAATACGTATTCGTCATGCCTCTCGACTCTTGCTGGAAAGAGAACGGACGGTGACCGAAGTTTGCTATTTAGTAGGATACAAATCCATGACCAATTTTTACAAGCAGTTTAAGCAAATTGTGGGGAGCACTCCGAAGGCCTTTCGCCAAGGTAAATAATGGAGACATGCTAGTAAATGAACCACTAAAATAATAGGGTATTGAGTGCAATGACCGGATAATATTTGCTCATTCGCATGCACGATAATTTACGTTCTTTCCAGAAATATTTTGCTATGCGCGCTATTTGTTTTTGCATTTTCCTCGTGTTGGGATATCCCGCTACCACACAAGAAGAAAAACCAAATATTGTATTTATCCTCGTCGATGATGCAGGCTATGCGGATTTCGGATTTCAGGGCAGCACGGAGCTGCGTACACCCCATATCGACAAACTGGCACAGAGAGGTGTGCGTTGTACTCAGGCCTATGTGAGTGCCTCCACCTGTGGGCCTTCCCGGGCTGGAATACTAACGGGCCGATACCAGCAGCGTTTTGGTTTTGAAGAAAACAATGTCCCCGGATTCATGAGTGCGGTGTCGGCGGCGCAAGGCGCGGAAATGGGCCTTCCACTGGAAGAAAAAACCATGGCCGATTATCTAAAAGGTCTGGGATACGCAACCGGCTTTTTTGGCAAATGGCATTTGGGTGGCGCCGATCGCTTCCACCCCACTCAGCGAGGCTTCGATCACTTCTACGGGTTTCGCGGTGGTGCACGTGACTACTTTCCCTACGCGGACACTCCCAAGCAACCACTCAATCAGCTGGAACGTGGCTTTGCAGAATTTTCAGAGCATGATGGGTATCTGACCGATGTGCTCGCTGATGATGCTTCTGCTTTCATCGAGCGCAACCAAGATGGTCCGTTCTTTGCGATGATCTCTTATAATGCGGTACATACTCCAATGCAAGCACTGCCTGCAGATCTGGAACAGTTTCCTCTCCTCACGGGCACCCGCCAGGAGCTTGCAGCTATGACGCTGGCGCTGGATCGAGCCTGCGGTGTCGTATTTGAGCAACTTGAGAATTTGGGCTTGACAGAAAACACCATCATTGTTTTTACCAATGATAATGGTGGTCCATCTGATCGGAACGCTTCCGTTAATTTGCCTTTGAGTGGTACCAAATCAAATCATTTGGAAGGAGGCATACGCGTACCTTTCCTTATTTCCTGGCCTGGAGAAATCCCCGATGATCGCACGTATGACTATCCCATTAGTACGCTTGATTTGTTACCCACTTTCCTGGTGGCCGGAGGAGGTGAGACAGATACATTGGTTCATCTGGATGGAAAAGACCTACTTCCCTATGTCAGTGGCAAACTCAGTGGCCGACCTCATCAAAAACTCTATTGGAAAAAAGACTGCCGAGCAGTGGTGCGCGATGGCGATCTCAAATTAATTCGCTTTGCCGATCGACCTGCCGAGCTTTATGATTTGAGCAAGGATATCGCAGAGCACACTGATCTTGCTGCAGATCGACCGGAGAAGGTGAGGGCAATGTTTAAAGATCTTTTTGAGTGGGAGTCAAGCCTTGAGCGTCCGCGCTGGCTGCTACACCGGAAATATGAAAATGTAGATATTGTTCGGATGGATAAATATAGATAGTAGACTTCATTATGATTCTCAGCCTTTCCCTGCTTCTCTTTTTTCTCCTCCTTCTCATCTTTGCCATCTCGCGCTGGAAGGTTCATCCTTTTCTTGCCTTACTACTCACCGCGCTAGCTTTAGGCATCTCCCTTGGTTTGGGAGGGGCGCAAACCGTGGAGGTGTTGCTGCAGGGATTCAGTGAAACCTTGCGCTGGATTGCCATTATCATCATCCTTGGAGCCTTCATTGGTGAGGTGTTGACAGAAACCGGTGGTGCGATCCGGATTTCAAATGCGATCATCAAGTGGGTAGGAGAAAAAAAACTACCCTGGGCCATGGGTTTTACCGGCTACATCGTCTCTATCCCGGTCTTTGTGGATGTTGCTTACATCTTATTTCAACCCGTCACCGAATCACTCGCCGTAAAAAGCAAACGCCCCGTACTTTTTATTGGGTTGGCCCTGACTGCAGGTCTGACCGTTGCTCATACGCTTATCCCTCCCACCCCAGGGCCGCTGGCCGTCGCCTCCCTGCTCGATCTAGAATTGAGCAAAATGTTACTCATCAATCTATTTGTAGCCACTTTCGCAATGATTGGTGGCATTCTTTGGGTTTTGTACTACGTAAAAAACTCTTGGATCGAGTACGATAAAAAACTGGCAGAAAATCACCTTGTGGAGACCAAAGATGGCCCTCTCCAATCAGAAACTGGTTCCTATTCAGGCAATGTCTTTATTGATTTACTGCCTATTTTTATTCCCATCATTCTTATCGGGCTGGGTGGCTTTATCAAGCTGGATGCGGGTTCAATTGCCGCCGCCTCTATTCAGTTCTTGTCACTGCCGTTGGTCGCCGTTTCCATCGGTGCCCTCATTGCCATCTTGCAAATTCGCAAACCTGGCAGAGGTAGAGTGATCAATAACCTGGTCGAGCAAGCGATCTTAAAATCAGCACTTGTCATAATGATAACTGGGGCTGGCGGATCACTTGGATTTGTGATTCGTGAAACCGGCATTCAAGACCAGGTAGTGAGCACCTTTTCCGCATATCCCTTTCTAGGCTTTTTACTGCCTTTTCTAGTCGCAGCTATTCTTACCACAGCCACCGGATCAATCACCGTATCGCTCGTCGGCACGGCCTCCATGCTGGGGCCAATGGTCTCCTCGCTGCCCATGTCTCCCGAAATTACGGCCGCTCTCATCGGGTGTGGGGCGTTTTGTGTCTTTCATGCCAACTCAAGTTTCTTCTGGTTGCTCAATCGGCTACACGAAGTTCCTCCGGCCGTGCTGTACCGAAATTTCACGGTGCAATCTCTGATCATGGGGCTCTCGGGGTTAGTCGGTGTTGGGCTTCTGAAGCTGATGGGCATGTAGAGTATGGTAATTTTATGCAAGAAGGAGATAACATTTGCTATTCATTAGTTCTCCTTTTCCGATTACTTTACTGAACTCTCTACATGATACTTGACTCAAGTCGAGAGTACTACTTATCTAAATAGATCATGATATGAAGCCACTCCGACGAGGACTATTGCCAGCATTTCTTGGTCTGCTGTTCATCACTTCTCTTTTCAGCCAGAAACGGGGAATTATCAACAATTATAGTAGCCCACATGCCACGCTCAAAAGCATAGATATGGGTGACTGCCGCTGGACAGATGGTTTTTGGGCAGATAGATTTGAAATCTGCGAAAAAGCGATGGTCCCTTATATGGGCAGTCTCCTATGTGGTGACAAGGGACATGCACTCAATAATTTTAAGATCGCTGCCGGCTTGATCGAGGGCGAACATCACGGCATGCACTGGCATGATGGTGATTTTTACAAATGGCTTGAGGCATCAATGCATGTATATGCACAAAACGAAGACAAAAAAATACTAGAGCAGGTAGATCAATACATCAGCATTATTGCTCAGGCTCAGGAGCAGGACGGCTACTTACAAACCCAAACCCAGCTACGCGACAACGTAGATCGTTACGAAAATCGTCGCTTCCACGAAATGTACAACACAGGCCATCTACTTACCAGTGCATGCATTCATCATCGAGTCACCGGGCAGAACAATTTTTTGGATATCGCGACCAAACATGCTGACTTACTCTATACCATCTTTCACCCTCAGACAAAGCAGTATGCGCGCTTCGGTTTTAACCAAACCCAAATAATGGGTCTGGTAGAGCTGTATCGCACCACCCAAAACAAGAAATACCTGGAGCTAGCAGAAATTTTCATCAATAATCGTGGACAATCAGAAGTTGAACATCACGCGACGACCCAAGGCTATCCCATCGGTGACATGGTCCAAGAACGAACTCCCATACGAGAATCGGATGAAGCTGTTGGACACGCCGTCTTGGCCCTGTACTACTATGCCGGCGCAGCAGATGTAGCCACAGAAACGGGAGAGCAGGCCCTGATAGAGGCCCTGGACAAGCTTTGGGAAAACGTCACCCAGAAGAAAATGTACGTAACTGGTGCTGTGGGGCAAGCACACTATGGAGCCTCCACCAATAGGGACATGATTCAGGAAGGTTTTATCGACGCCTACATGATGCCGAATATGACGGCATACAATGAAACCTGTGCCAATGTCTGCAACTCTATGTTTAGCTATCGCATGTTGAGCCTGAAGGGTCAATCAAAATATGCAGATGTGATGGAGCGTGTCTTGTACAATAGTGCACTTTCCGGCATCAGTCTTGATGGCGAAGACTACTTCTACGCAAATCCCCTGCGTATGGTGAGTAACACACGCGATTACCATGCCCACAAGAATGTCACCGAGACTCCGGAAAGAGAACCCTATCTCGAATGTTTTTGCTGTCCTCCCAATCTCGTGCGCACCATCGCCAAGGTGGCGGGCTGGGCCTATAGCCTATCTGAGAATGGCGTTGCAGTAAATCTGTTTGGTGGGAATAAACTCGAAACCGAGCTATTGGATGGCTCTCCTCTCCGCCTCTCGCAAGAAACCCAATATCCTTGGGAAGGTTCGGTAAAAATTACCATCGAAGAGTGTAAGTCAAAACCGTTCGAGCTTTTGGTAAGAATCCCCGAATGGGCCGTAGGCACAACACTCATGGTAAACGGTGAGCCCACAGAAAGCGCATCAGCAGGATCCTACGCACAAATATCTAGATCATGGCAAACTGGTGATGAGGTCACCATCAAAATGCCCATGGAAACGAATCTGGTCGAAGGTCATCCCCGTATCGAGGAAATCCGAAACCACGCCGCCATCCAACGAGGCCCCATCATCTATTGCCTGGAATCTCCAGATCTGCCTGAAAACACGAAAATCCTGGATGTGTATCTACCTGCCGAATCTGCATTGGTACCCACTCATCGACCCGACTTTCTGGGAGGAGTTACGACCATCGCAGGTGAAATATATCTGCGATCAGTATCACAAGATAAAATGTATAGCAAAATCGATAACCCAGAATGGACAACACAAAGCACCCAATTCGTGCCCTACTATGCCTGGAGTAATCGAGGCCTCAGCGAGATGACCGTCTTTATGCCGATTGTCTGGAATTGAATAACTTATACTACAGTGCCTAAATTTTAGAATACTTCTACTAATGAAATACTACCACTTATGAAAATGAATCGAAAATCAGATCATCATTGCTGGTTCCTAGCGATGATGTTCTTCTTTGTTGGCACGACTCTGTACGGGCAGCAGTCTGTATCAGGCATCGTGACAGATGCCAATGATGGGACTCCACTCATTGGGGTGAACGTGATCGTGAAAGGGTCTGCAACAGGCACCGTTACAGACCTCGACGGCGGCTACACGCTACTGGCACCAGATGCCACCAGTGTTTTTGTCTTTAGCTATACCGGCTACACAAATAAGGAAGTGCCCGTTGGCATCCAAAATCAAGTCGACGTGTCATTGGCAACATCCTCTACACTGTTGGATCAAGTCGTCGTTATCGGCTATGGTACAGTCAAAAAGAGTGACCTCACTGGCTCGGTTGCCACGATCAGCTCCAAGGCCTATGAGAATCAGCCACTGACCCGGGTCGAAGACGCCTTGCAAGGTCGTGCCGCGGGTGTCACGGTTGCGAAGGCAAATGGTCAACCCGGATCTAATTTTAAGGTGCGGATACGTGGAGTCAACTCAATCACGGGCAACAATAGCCCACTGGTTGTCGTCGATGGTGTGCAAGGTGGCGATCTAAGCACGATTAATCCCAATGATATTGAGACCATTGATGTCCTGAAGGATGCTTCTGCCACTGCAATTTATGGTGTACGAGGCTCCAATGGGGTAATTATCATCACAACAAAAAGAGGTAGTGGTGCAGGCCGAGTCGATGTAGACTATTTTACTTCGTTTGCAAGTGTTCCAGAATTCTTGCCCACTCTGGCAGATAATCCTGCCGACTTCGCTCGGCTGGAAAATCTTCGTCGGGTCAACGCGGGTGGAAATCCAAACTTTACCGATGCCGAGATCTCTGCGCTTGGGTCAAATGGTGGCACCAACTATCAAAGAGAACTTTTCCGTTCCGCAGTCAGCAATAACCTACAAGTATCGGCCAGCGGTGCAGAAGGCAATCTGAGTTACTTCCTTTCAGGCAACTATCGGAACCAAGAGGGGATCGTAACCAATACAGGTTACAAGCAGCTTTCGCTGAGATCAAATCTTGCTGCCCAAGTGAGTAAGCGGTTAAATATCGGACTCAATCTATACGCTACTCGCGGCCAGCGAGAAAATGATTTCGGCTTTGCCGGCAATGGCCAAGGCAGACTGGTGGCCAAGGCGTTGACCCGACGAAGATTTTCAAGCCGAGCGAAGTCTGCAGGATTATCTGCCAGTGTGGGCAAGAATTCTGGAACACTTGCAAACGAAGTAAAATAGTCTACATCGACTCGGCCTGCACCA
>CAJQNM010000388.1 GCA_905479665.1 uncultured Saprospiraceae bacterium | reverse complement strand
GGTATCGAAGTAGACCGAGCCGTTGGCTTCGTAGGCATAGCCATTTTCAATAATCTTTTCAATAGTCTCGATTTGCTCGATAATGTGGCCAGTGGCTCGCGGCTCGATATTGGGCGGTAGCGTATTGAACATCTTCATCATCTGATGAAAACCCAATGTATATCGTTGTACGACTTCCATCGGCTCGAGTTGTTCTAGACGAGCTTTCTTTGCAATCTTGTCTTCGGCATCTGTATCGACATCGCCTTCCAGATGCCCGACATCTGTTATATTTCGTACGTAGCGCACTTTGTAGCCCAAGTGCATCAGGTAGCGATAGATGACATCAAAACTGATGAAAGTGCGACAGTTGCCTATGTGTACATCGCTGTATACGGTCGGCCCGCAAACGTACATGCCGACAAAGCCATCTTCCAATGGCTCAAAAATTTCTTTCTCACGGGTGAGGCTATTTTGCACCGTCAACTCCTGCATATTAGGGTTTTAAATTGAGGGAACTGATCACTGGAAAATGATCAGAAATTTTGGTTCGTACTATGCGATGGTTCAAAGATTCAAAATTATCGTCGGCAAAAATATAATCTATTTTCAAACCAGGCACAGATCCGGCAAAAGTAGCTCCAATGCCCAGGCCTTGTGTTTTAAATTGATCTTGCAGTCGACTGCGAAATTGCTGATAGGTGTAGGAAAATGGACTGTCATTAAAGTCACCAGCCACAATCACAGGGTGCCCGCATTGGGCAATGTGATCCAAGAGCGTTTTTGCCTGCAATGTCCTAGTCTCACTGGCTAGTCGATAGCGATTAAGCACACTGGGCAAATTGCGAATCGTTGTGCTGTTGGTCGACCCATCACTGCCGAAAATATCCAAGTCGTCATGTTTCACACTATTGCTGCGCAGGTGCACATTGTAGACTCGTATGGTCCGCTCTCCCAGGTCGAGGTCTGTCCAAACGCACCCGTTCACAGAGTTGTCAAATTGCAGCTTGCCAGTTTTCGTAATTGGAAACTTTGCCAGGATAAATTTGCCCTGATGATAAAAGTGGTGTTTTAGTCCACTGGTTTTCTTGATTCCTTTGACATGTTCTTGCGAAATCTCCTGTAAACAGAGCACATCGAGCTCGTGGGGCAAGACGCTTTGCTTAAGCAAGGTGTCTACATTATCTAGTGCATTGTAGTTTTGTGCATTGAAGCTGCAGATGCTTACTTCCCCGGTCTGATCTGACTGATTGAAGTGAAACCCGACCAGCCGAGTGATCTGCCCGACGCCAATCAATAAGGCTAGCGCAGAGTACCAAAATTGCCGGCGACGCAAACAGACCCAAAAACCGGCAAATAATAAATTGAGTACCAATAGCATTGGCATGATCAAACCAATGGTTTGTGGCAAGCTAAAAACAGTGGGATCAATGTAAGAAGCGAGGTACCCAAATAGCGTAAAGACGATGACGGCAACATTCAGGGTGAGGACGATCTTGAGGAAGAGGTTCATTTTTGCTTGCTGGCATCCTCAAGAAAACTAATCTCATCTTTGGTCAGACTGTCATACCCAGATTTTGAAATCTTATCAAGAATGGCATCCAGGCGATCCTGGTGCGGCACTTCAGCACTTGACGACTCCTCTTTTTGATAAAAACGCTTTACCACCATAGTCGTCTCTCTCTTACGTCGATGCACTGGCTGTGGCTCTCGATCGAAAAAGTGTTTGATTCGTGTCAGCATATGATTGATTGTAATCGACCAATCATTGCCTTGCTGCAATTGCCGCACAAAGAGCCAGCCCAGTACCGCCCCGCCGATGTGTGCAAAGTGTCCTCCTGTGTTGTCGTAGTTGGCGATGCCAACCAGATCAAGGAAAACAAGAACAGCTACCACATATTTTAGTTTGACATCGCCGATAAGCAGCAGCCTTAGATTGTAGTCGGGAGCAATCATACCTGATGCCACTACGACGGCCATGACACCTGCAGAGGCCCCCAGGGCAAATACCTCTTGGCCACCTCCATAGTCCAGTACAACAGCACTAAACCAAAAGAAAACGGCACCTGCCAAACCGCCCAAGAGGTAGAGTGGGAGAATTTTTGCGGTGCCTACCAGATCGGCGACGATGCGACCAAACCAGTAGAGGAAAAGCATATTCCACAATAGATGCCAGAAACCCTCATGCAAAAACATGCTCGTGAGCAGAGACCACGGATGTTTAAGATTGTGGATGAGATCAGACGATATTGTGAAGAAATGGAGGATCTCGTAGTATAAGGGGTCAAGCTCTCCGGCACCCTTTATGCGCAAGACAAATTTCACCACATTGATCGCAACAAAGACCAGGACATTAATGATGATGATCCGATGCAGTACTGTACCGGTTGAAAATTCTCTTTTCAAATCATCAATAATGGATCCTATCATATGCTATATTTTGCGTTGCTTGCGCCAGTAGAAAATCAGCAATGCTCCAAAAATCGCGCCACCCAGGTGTGCAAAGTGAGCCACGCCGGTATTCATATTGCTAATTCCAAAAAATAGTTCGATCGCGCCATATATTAAAACGAAGTATTTGGCCTTTATTGGTATGGGAGGGATCAACAACATGATTTTACTCTCAGGAAAAAGCATTCCAAATCCAGCCAGCAACCCAAAGACGGCTCCGCTGGCTCCAAGCATGCGATCTCCTCTTCGTAAGACAGCCTCATAGACGGCTGGGTCTAGTGCACTCATTTGCAAATACCAGACAAAGAGGTAAAGCGCCAAGGCCCCAAATCCAGAGAGAAAATAAAAGGTCAAAAAACGTTTGGAACCCAAGTGCGATTCCAGCGCAGTGCCAAACATGTAGAGGGCAAACATGTTGAAGAGTAGATGGCTGAAATTGGCATGCATGAACATGTGCGAAACAAGCTGCCAGGGGCGAAAAAAAACGGATGCTGGATAATAGATGGGCAGGGCATTGCTGATCGCGGGAGGCATAAAATTGCTTGCGAAATACAGCAAGACATTCAGGATCAGTAGTTGTTTGACAACTTCGGTTATTCTTGGCATCATGCGTTCATCTTTTCTTGCAACTCATTGAGATCAAAAGTCAATACACATTTCTTACCTGTTGGGCTGTATAAAGGGCTTCCACAGGTAAATAGCTGATCGATCAAACTGCGCATCTCTTCTACTGACAAAGCTGTGCCTCTCGGGCGGGCAGATTTTTGAGCAAGCGAGAGCGCTAGTTTTTGTTCGGCCTTTAGTTCTAAATCTAAATTTGACAGAAATTGTTCCAAAAGTTCAACAACGAGATTTTCTGCTTGATCGAGATGAGCAAGGTGTGCAGGCACTCCATGGAGTAAATAGGTTTCATCGCCAAAGTGTTCCAAATCGAATCCAAAAGCTTGAATTTCGGCGAGATGTGCCTGTAGGATGGTCACTTGGTCGCGAGGCAGCTCAAGGGTTTTGGGAAAGAGCAGCCGCTGTACACCAGCACTTTGTCCGGCAAGATTTGCGATAAATTTTTCGTAGAGGATACGCTCATGGGCTCGCTGCTGATCGACCATCACAAAGCCCGAGGAGATCTCAGAGATGATGTAACTCTGGTGGATTTGATACGGGGCTTTTCGCTCTGCTTCGGCTAGGGGATTTTCGATCTCCGACGGCTGGGCAGTAACGGTCTCCCGCTCAAGCCCACTATAAAGTTTTTCCCAGGCTTCGTCACCTCCCGGTTTGCTAAAGGATGATGGGATGATCACCTTGTGTTTTTCTTCCGATATAGGCAAGTGACCACCGGCCTGGCTGATTATCGGGCTTTGGTCAAAGTCGAGAGACGGGGTCACATTAAACTGATTGAGAGCATGCCGTACCGTGGCCTTGATCATGTTGTAAATGATCTTCTCGTCTTCAAATTTTATTTCCTGCTTGGTCGGGTGGATGTTTACATCGATCCGTGCAGGATCCAGCTTTAGGAAAAGCACGTAAAAGGGATGAGCTCCGTCAGCAAGGATGTTTTGGTAGGCAGATGTCACCGCATGATTGAGGTAAGGGCTCTTGATAAACCGACCGTTTACCATAAGAAATTGCTGTCCTC
>CAJQNM010000387.1 GCA_905479665.1 uncultured Saprospiraceae bacterium | reverse complement strand
TGCTCCTATCAGAGGATTGCCTTCATTGTCGGTCACAATGCCTTCAATGGCCTGGCCGAAAAGAGTCTGTGAGAGTACGCCAATAAGTAGTACGAGTATTTGTCGAGTCATGACTTGTTTTCCTAAAAATAGCCATTTTGCCAAATAGATCCTGATCCTTCGCTTAGAATCCCAAACGCAAATGCACTACTGAACTGCGCTACACTTGGTGAAAGGTAGAATCTACATCTTCTAATCTCACTGATTTTGTAATATACAAGCGTATATTCATATCGAGCACGAAGACATACAAGGATCTGATTGGATATGAAAAACGTACATCGGAACAAGAATAAAAAACTACTCCCATACAGGCATTACGAGCCCATCAAACCGATAGATCTTCCTATAGTCCCAAAACTTACAATGAAATGCTGAAAACCACCCGCACATCATCCACCTCGTGGATCCATAATCTATTGAAAGCCGCGAAATTCATCGTCGTGAAAATGTCACTAATTATATCCATACTTGCTATCCTATCAGCATGCCATAGTCAAGATAAACCCCGTATCCTAATCATCGGTGATTCCATTTCAATAGGATACACCCCATTTACAAAAGACAAATTAACCGACAAAGCAATGGTTTTCCATAATCCTGGAAATGCTCAACATACCGGAACTGGATTGAAAAAAATAGACGAATGGATTGGCAACGACAAATGGGATATTATTCAATTCAACTGGGGACTATGGGATCTATGCTATCGCCATCCTGATTCAAAAGTCCAAGGAAACAGAGATAAAGAGAATGGGGAAATCACTTACACAATCGATGAATATGAAACAAATCTTGATTCAATTGTTGCTATTCTACAAAAAAGCACTGCTGCGAAATTAGTTTTTGCAACGACAACATATATTCCTCAAAACGAAGCTGGTCGATTTCAAAATGATGCAATAAAATACAATGACACCGCAAAGAGGGTCATGAAAAAACATTCAGTCACAGTAAACGACATCTATGACCAATCCATTTCCATTCACAAAGAATTTGGAAAGGGAGCAGATAATGTCCATTATTCAAAAAAAGGATATGAAAAACTAGGTGCACTAGTGGCCAAATTTCTCCTGAAAGAAATAGACTCATACACACCGTAGTGGCTGGATAGCATAGGCAGGTATAGAAGCTGTTTCAATGTATGAACCAAGTCAAGAACAAACATGCCACAATAAAACACCTCAATATGTAGCTAAGTCAGGGCCAAATCTACAAGCTGTCAAAATGTAAGACCTTGCAAATACAATACCAACAGATGAGTCAACCAAAAATCAATATTTTCGGATTCTGCGCACTGCTTTTACTACCAATTTGCACGAATAGCTGCAATAGTTTCAGTAAAATTTCATCTGAAATGAATACCGGTGAATTGCAATTTGATTCTCCAAATAGAGAACTTGTCGCAGCTTTTGATTGGGCAAAGAATAAAGCCCTATCCTATGCTCATGATCATTCAGATCCGGTTGGGTTTTGGTATGAAGCCGCTCTTCCAAATCGTGAAGCATTTTGCATGCGCGATGTTTCCCACCAAGCCATTGGTGCAGAGATACTAGGATTAAGTAAACATAACCACAACATGTTTCTCAAATTTGCCCAAAACATTAGCAAAGAAAAAGACTATTGCACGTACTGGGAAATAAATCGTTATGACAAACCCGCCCCCGTAGATTATGAAAATGATAAAGATTTCTGGTACAATCTTCCTTCCAATTTTGACGTCATTTTTAATGCATATCGACTCTATAAATGGACCGGGAATATGGACTACCTTGAAAATCCAGATTTGAAAAACTTTTATGCCTTAAGCCTGAACGAATATATCTACGAGTGGGATTTGAGTTCAGAAGACATTAGTCGCCGCAATCGATCAATGAATCTAGAAGGAGATATAGGAAGCAGTAGATTCGGAAACAAAAGAGGAATTCCAACTTACAACGAAGGAGGCCGAGGAGAAACTTTACTCGGAATTGATATGACAGCTTCAATCATTGCTGCGCACAAAGCATATGCTGAAATGCTAGGGATAAGGGGAGACGTACCTGAGTCAAACAAATACAAAACAAAAGCGAAACGAGAACAAGAATTCTTAGATGATTTCTGGTGGGATAGTGAGAAGAAAGAGTACCGGTCCATACTTTACGAGGACGAGACCTTTGATTATTTTATGGTAGGAAAGAACCAAGCATTCCTGCACTATTTATTATACTTTGAAGCGGTTGCAGACAACGATAAAATAAAAAATATAATAAGCAAATATGAAGTAAATTTTCAACAACTGATCGTTGAATTAAAGTCGTATTTACCCATTCTATTTTATGAAAATGGCCACTATGAATTGGCGACCAATATGATCATTGGTCTCTGCAACATCACTAATCAAAGAAGAGACTATCCAGAAAATTCGTTTACTGTCATTGAGCACTTGACCAGAGGTTTGATGGGTGTAGATGTTAATGCAATGACTAATACATTTTCAACTTTATCACGTCTAGAAGACAAGGAGGACTGGGCTGAATTGAAGAACATCCCTCTTCTTTCTAACAAGATCACTGTAAGGCACTATGGGAAGTCGAAAACCATTGCAACCAATGTAAGTGGAGAATCTATAAAATGGTCTGCACAATTGCCAGGATCTCATGAGTTTTTATACATCAATGGGCGCAAGACGGTTTGTTCTTCAAAAGACACGAAAGGTCTCCCCTATTCGCACTCCCTAACAATGCTAAACAAGGGCGATGAAGTGACCGTTTCCATTGAACCCTAATTCCTCTTTGCCGCAAACCTTTTACTCACCCACTCCTCACCTTCCGCTTTTCCCACCCGTTTTCGGGGTTCCGACACCTGGAGGATGTCTTTCCGAACACTGTCCGGAGATTGATCCGTCCCGCCAGCATACCGTAAAGTCACTCAATCCATACAATCACGCAGTTCCTGGAGTCCCAAATTCTAAAGAGGATCTACCAAATTCTCAAATGCCCTCGCAAACCACTTTGAGAGGAGTCATTTTTGACATGTCAACTTAAAAATAATTGAGTAGCGAAGTGTCTTGCGTTCGATTGATCTCCTACTCTTCAACCAAAAAACAACAATATGAAAACAATTAAAAGTTACTGGAGTCTTCTTCTTATTGTAAATGGACCCATAGACAAACTTCAAAACATCGTCATGTTCGGCGACGGATATCTAGCAGGTGAAAAACAAAAATTTATAGATGATGCAACGGCGATCGCAGAGGGCATGCTGGCAACATCTCCCTACAAAGAGTACAAAAATTTCTATAATTTTTACGGAATCTTTAGAGCCTCCGTTGAAAATGGAGCCGATCATCCCGGCACAGCCACAGATGTAATGGAGCCAGATCATCCTATATCTACGGTAAATACGTATTACAACAGCACCTTTGATTTTAATAGCATTCACAGATTGTCCCTATAAATCCACAGAACTTAAAATTCGGGTAAAAGCGACGACCAAGCAGACTACCGTGGGGTCAGGCCAAGTAAAAGGTGACATGACCATTGACAATTTCAAAGTACTTGATGATTGTCTGGCTACCACAGGTGATTTTTCCTCTTCGATTATTCATGTGATTGACAATGAATTTTATGTCCGGGGACATATTAATTCTTCAGCGAGTGTACTAGTGGGGAGTACCTCTATGATGCCGTGGATCATATAACCTTGAATGCTGGGTTTGAAGTGAAACCAGGAACCACATTTACAGCTCAAATGGGTGGATGTGAACAGTAAAAGGATATAAAACGTATTTAGTAATCACCTGGGTACCACGATCAATCTCGATAAGTAAATTTTATTAGGTTTTATCTCCAATGTGGTCATGCCTGCCCTCGTCCTGCGGGGACCCATTGTACTTCATCAAAGCAAGGGGCCGTGGCCGCCTTAGACAGATTGAGGGAAATTTGTCATACACACTTGTTCGCTTTCTTAAACCTGTAGTCCCGAAACTTTAAGTAACTTCTCCAGATCAAATCGAATTTGAATTCTGATGAAAACTGCTATTCCTTCCATTGCATTGATTGGCATTGCATTCCTCCTTTCTTGCTCTGGACAAAAATCACTTGATAAAACAAAGGAATTAGTGAAACAACCCAATGTTCTTTTCATAGCAATAGATGATCTGAACGATTGGATTGCTCCCTTAGGTGGCAATGATCAGTCGATTACTCCCCATATCGATGCCTTTGCGGGGCAAGTGGTCAATTTTACGAAGAACTATTGCACGAGCCCCGGATGTGCTCCCTCCAGGGCTTCTGTCATGACAGGAAGATATCCGTACAACACTGGCATGTACTCAAATTATCAAGACTGGAGGAAGGTGCCAATGCTAGAGAATGCGGTCACCCTTGGTCAATATTTTAGGGAAAATGGGTACTATTCAGCAGGTGCCGGAAAAATTTATCATTACAGTCACATCGCTCCTCGTACTTGGGACGACTACTTCCCTTCTCAAGAACAAAATATGCCTGTGGAATTTATTCCGGAAGATGCGCCCATGAATATGCCTCCATTTAAGCACATGTACGGTATGTTTGATTGGCATGAACTTTCTTTGGAAGATGAAGAAACTGCTGACTATCAAAGTGTAAAGTATATTTCTCAACAACTCCAAAACGAACACGAAAAGCCTTTCTTCCTGGCCTGTGGAATTTACCGCCCCCATTTACCCTGGTATGTGCCTAAAAAATATTTCGATCTATTCCCTTTAGAAGATATCAAACTACCAGCTACAGTCGAAAACGATACTTCTGACTTGGGAAATAGAGCAATGGAGCTCGTCAGTCGTGGCGGAAATTATCACAAACATGTCGTCGAAGCGGGCAAATGGAAAGAAGCCATCCGAGCGTATTTGGCTTCCGTAGCCTACGCAGATGCAATGCTTGGACAGCTGTTGAAAAATCTGAGCAACAGTGAATATGCTGAAAATACGATCGTCGTCTTATGGTCAGATCATGGTTGGCAACTTGGTGAAAAAATGC
Organism: uncultured Saprospiraceae bacterium; assembly: GCA_905479665.1. GTDB lineage: Bacteria > Bacteroidota > Bacteroidia > Chitinophagales > Saprospiraceae > CAJQNM01. The sequence continues at coordinate 51 of CAJQNM010000387.1, read as the reverse complement.
ATTGGCGCAAGTTCGCCTTGTGGGAAAATGTTATTCGGACAACCTTGATGA
>CAJQNM010000386.1 GCA_905479665.1 uncultured Saprospiraceae bacterium | reverse complement strand
TAAAGGATTTAGTCCGGAGCACACCATAGAGCGAGTAGTCCCTACGGGTCATCTCTTCGCCCTTTTCGAACTGGATGGTATTCCTCGTCAGACCTTCGACAATACATCTCTTGAACCCATTGCCACGTTCCAAGAAGCATGGATTTCGGGAATGCACAAACACCACCTATCCATTTCTGCCGCCCCTGATTCTGAAATGTTGGTCGTCCAATTTAAACCATACGGAGCATATCCTTTTCTTCACATCCCAATCTCGGCACTCAACGACAGAGTCATACCGATCAAAGAAATCTTGGGAAATGAGGCTTTGGAGATGAGAACGTCATTAATTTCGGAGGCAACGGTCGCAGGCAAGTTCAAGATCGTGGAAGAATATCTATTGGGGCGTTTTGATTCGAAGAAATCTCCTGAAAAAGATCTGATTGATATAGTGAGGCAAATGCAAATAAAGCCCGTAGACAATCACAGCAACATCATAGAGGCATATTCAAAAACACAGAAACAACTTATCGCGAAGTTTAAGAAATACGTTGGCTTGACTCCCAAAGTCTTGCACAGGATCCTTCGATTCAACTCCATTCTTGGGCACATCCAAAACAAAGAAAAAATAAAATGGTCTGAAATCGCCTACGAATTTGGGTATACTGATCAATCTCATTTTATTAAAGAATTCAGATTTTTCTCCGGCTTCAATCCTCAAGAATTCATCGACGCAGACCTTCAACACGCACAACCAAATTTCTTTCCCCTCGACGGCAAGGGTTAATATTTTACTATCCCAACTGCATTTTTAATTCGTACTTCGCTGATAAACACATCGGCATGAAGATTACTTACCTAATACTTCTTTTCTTCTTTACCTCTTTTGGGCTTCATAGCCAATCACAAGATCAGCCTGTCACCAAAAGAGTGATCTCAACGATAGACTCCTCGCACGCCAACAACCTGATCCTTACCCAAACCATGGAGATTGAGGCCGCCATCGACAAAGTCTGGGAAGCATTTACAACCGAAAGTGGCTGGGAAAGCTGGTCTGTCCCGGTCGCTGATGTTGATTTCAGAATAGGAGGACTCATCCAGACCAGCTACGATAAAAATGCAACAATTGGGGACCCAGGCACAATCCGTCTTCATGTGATCAACTTTGTGCCACAAGCCGTCATCACATTGCAAGCTGAATTAGGTGAAAACTTCCCGCAATTCATGCTCGATGATGCAGACGAACTTTATAATGTCATCCTATTCGAAGCCATTTCTCCTGAAAAGACTCGAATTACTTCTCATGGACTGGGGTATAAGAGTACTCCTGACTACCTATCCCTGCTGGACTTCTTTGTCACGGGAAATGAATCAAGCTACTTGCAACTTATCTCCTTTCTAGAAACCGGAAACCAAAATAAATTCTAACTATGGAAAAGGCACTACAAACAATGATCGACAACATGCCTGCCAAAACGGGAAAGTCACTGGCAGAATGGACCTTGATCTTAAAGCAAAAGGCATTTGCCAAACATTCTCAAGGAGTAAAATATTTAAAAACCGAACACGGTGTCACCCATGGATTTGCCAACACCATCGTTACTCTTGCAAAAGAGGAAAGTCATACCTCCGAAGATTTGGTCGCAAATCAATATTCCGGCAAAGAGGTTCTTCTTCCGATCTATAATGCACTGATCAAATTTGTAAGATCGCTCGGTCCAGATGTCACCATCACCCCCAAGAAGGGCAGCGTGAGCATCATCCGAAAAAAGCAGTTTCTATTAATCAAGCCTGCCACCAAAACTAGAATCGATCTAGGCTTGAAACTGAAAGATAAGCCGGTCGAGGAAAGACTCGAAAACTCGGGGCCTTTTGGAAGCATGTGTACTCATCGGGTACGTATCTCGGAAATTGGAGCAGTGGATGATGAACTGAAAGGGTGGATTAATGAGGCGTATGGGAAGTCTGTCTGATACTTTGAATTCCACCCCCTTAATCCCCCGCCAGCGGGGGAAATAGCTGACTCTCGGAGCGACCATCGAGAGTCTCCGAACCATCAGGGGAAAGCTGCGACGAAAACCTATTTATTAATTAAATTCAGGGACATGGAATACAACACCTACGATCCAAGTCCAGACTTAGCATCCTTCATCAAATGCTTTTGGTCTCTTAAAGTGCCTCAGGAAGCCTCAGGAACTAAGCAGCAGATTTTGCCAGATGGTTGTTTGGAAATGATATTTAATCTTGGTGACGACATTAAGAGATATACTGATTCTGACGATTTCATTATTCAGCCTGCTTCGTTTGTCATGGGCCAACTTACGAAGCCATTCTTCATCGAGCCGACTGGTGATGTAGATACATTCGCTGCACGGTTTTATCCCGGTGGCTTTGGCCATTTTGTAAAGATCCCTCTGCAGGACTTGTCAAACAAAGAGACTGAATTTAGTGGCATGTTTGACCCGAACAAAGCCAAAGATCTCGTTGAGAATATACGTGAGTCAAGAAACATCGCAGATCGAATCAGTATAGTCGAAGAATTTTTATTGAGCATCATTGACAAAAACATTGATTCCAATGAATTGATCAACGCTACGATCGATACTATTCTTTCGACCAAAGGGACACTAGGGATCGAAGAAATAATTGGTTCGAGTAAAAGCAAACGAAGACAATTGGAAAGAAAATTCTCCAGTATGGTTGGTCTCAGCCCAAAACAATTGTGTCGCATCATTCGGCTGCAGTCTTCGCTCCAGCTCATGCTCAAAAACGACGGGATGGATCTGACTCAAATTGGCAATGAAAGCCAATACTTTGATCAATCACACTTTATTAAGGACTTTAGAGATTTTACGGGAATCAGTCCACGAAAATTTTATGCGGATGAAAAATTTACCCTATCCTCCATCTTCTATGCTCAGGAATGATCTGTCGTATATTTACAATTTCAGATCGATGCATCGTCTTATATTGTGCATGAATATATTTCTTTAAATCAAAAATACAAGGAGATGAATAATCCAATTCAGTGGGTGGAAATTGCCGCCACAGACCTAGAAAGAGCGAAGGCATTTTATGCAGAGGTGTTTAATTTGGAGTTTATGCTTATAGAGATGCCTGATAGCAAGATGTACATGTTTGGCCAGCCGGACCAGGTGGGCTCAGCGGGATGCCTGGTACAGTCTGCAGAAAATGTACCAAGCGCAGATGGTTCTATCGTCTACTTTGCCTGCGAAGATGTGGCAACAGAGGCGGCAAAAGTCGAGTCGGCAGGAGGAAATCTGATCGTACCCAAAACTGACATTGGTGAGTTTGGATTCTTTGCCCAGTTTATTGATTCTGAGGGTAATCGGATTGGTATGCATTCTGAAAAATAGACAGTAAGCCATGTGGAGCGTTTGCAGGTATCAATCTTCCTGCAGACTCTCCATTGGGTTCACGGTTGTAGATCGCCAGGTCTGCAGTAAAATAATGCCCATCACCAGACTACAGACCGTGGCAATGACTAAAATATACCACCAAGCTGAGATGGAAATGTGGTAGGCGAAATTTTCCAGCCAACCGGAAA
>CAJQNM010000385.1 GCA_905479665.1 uncultured Saprospiraceae bacterium | reverse complement strand
TACGTCTATCTTGATTGCCGACACTTGGACAAGACTGGTTTCAGAGCTCATTTCCCGACCATCTACGATAAGTGCATGAGTGTTGGTCTGGATCCATTTTCAGATTTTATCCCGGTGGTGCCGGCATGCCACTATATGTGTGGTGGCATCAAAGTAGATGAATGGGGCCGATCTTCAATTAACAATCTTTATGCAGCCGGGGAGTGCACCTCTACCGGATTGCATGGTGCCAACCGGTTAGCCTCAAATTCTCTCCTCGAAGGATTGGTTTTTGCGCAACGTATTGCTGAGCATGTCGATGGCGCCATCAATGCCGTATCCTTTCGGGATGATATTCCGGATTGGGATGCCAAGGGTACTATGGAACCAAAGGAAAAAGTCTTGATCACGCAAAGTTTGAGAGAACTACGTGACATCATGAGTAACTATGTCGGCATTGTGCGCAATGACATGCGACTGCAAAGAGCAACCAAGCGTCTTCATCTTCTCTATGAGGAGACGGAAGAACTTTACCGGTCCACGGCACTCTCACCCATCTTAATGGAGCTGCGAAACATGATTACGATAGGTCACTTAGTCACAAAATTTGCCGGCAAGCGCAAAGAGAGTCGTGGACTACACTATACGACCGACTATCCGGATAAGCGAGACTTCTTGGATGTCACAGTGCTCTAAATGCACCAGCAGCTAAATTCATGATGGTTCTACACCACCATCAAGAAAGTCCTGATATTCGTTGAGTATTTCCCACTTTCCCTCAGCTGCTAGACCTGCTTGTTTAGGCCATGTGGTAGGACTATGGATGCGATAACGTTCACCTGCACTATCTAGAATCTCTTGCAGCCTTTCTACACTGGTATCTGCGAGTACTCGCCAAGTATGGATCCCTTCGTTGTTGAGTAGTTCCGCAATTTTAGGACCGATTCCCTCTACGATTTTGAGATCATCGAGATTCACTTTCCGCCCAAAGACAGCTTTTGCCGCATCACCATCAAAAGTGCTTCCGCCCGAGTCTGCGACCAGACTGCTGGTCACGATACCCTCAGGTTCTACCCCACCCAGCAAAAAATCTTGGTACTCACGAAGTTTGAGCCAGTCTCCCTCGGAGGCTAGTTCGGCTTGCTTTGGCCATGTACCGGGGTTCAGCAATTGAAAACGGTCTCCTGCATCATTGAGAATGCCTTGCAACTGGCTCACCGAAGTATTGCTGAGCTGCTTCCAGGTCATGATGGATGATTGATTGAGAATCTGCTCCGTCTTAGGACCAATCCCTTCGACGATTTTGAGGTCATCTTCGTCTACGTGTTTACCAAAAGCGGCACGAGCTCCATCTGCGTCATAGCTATCCCGAGTCGCAGTATCGGCAATAATGCCTGCGGCCACAATCGCAGCGCTCTCATCTATAGCTGTGATGGCTGGGGAGACCACCTGGGCATTTGCTACTTCGTTTTCCAGTTCCTTAATTCGAGTGCTCATACCAGCTTTATCTCCTTTCAAGTTTATAACTTGACTATTGCACTTCTCTAGATCAGCTCCAGCGTCTTTAAGTTTGCCTCGTGAGGTTCGCAAATCTCCTTCCAGGTCGGCGATGCGTGCTTTATGTCGCGTACAATAGATGAAGTGATGCAGAAGCCAGCCCAGGAGGAAGGCGCCGAGCAACATGAGTACGACCTCAAAAGTATGTGAACCAAAGGTGCCATTGCCCGGGTACGTGGTCACATTTTGACCGAATGTTTGTAATGGAATCATCAGAGTTGGCTGTTTTAATTATGATACGATAGTTAACTCAACACGACGGTTTTGCTGCTTGCCAGCAGTGCTGTTGTTGTCGGCAATAGGTTGTGATTCACCTTTGCTTGAGGTCATGATACGTGAGGCTGGCAAACCTTTGTCGACCAAGATATCCTTGATGGCCTGGGCTCGCTCCAAACCCAAGCGCATATTGCGAGCTGCCCCTGCAGAGCTGTCGGTATGGCCTACCAGGTTTACTTTTTCGTCCGTTTTTTCCAGTCGCTCAACGAGGCTATCCAAATATGCTACCAGCTTTGCATTTTCAAGCATATCTGCCGAAGCGTGTGGGAAATTGATGATCATCTTGCCGGCAATTTCGTGCACTGACTCATTGTGCACGATGCGCCGGAAAGTAGCGGCTCTAAACTTATCTGCTTTTGCCCGGGCTGAATTCTCTCCCAAAAGTTGCGCTTTTAGCTCTACCCGGTCAGCACTTAGGGGAGGTACCATTCTATCCTTGACCGCATTGGCTCTAGCTAGACCGAGGTTATCGTAAGAACTTGTATTTTCCTCGTCCCCGTAGTATTGGCCAGTGATCTCAAGTAAATCTTGATCTTTCAATTGAGCCAAAATGGAATCACGATACTGCGGAAATCGATCAGAGGTGATCGCCGAGGTCTTTGACCAGTCAAAGACCAACGGTCCGTATTCTTTTGCGACGATTTTTTCGATGGGCTTGACCCAGGGGCAAACTTCTTTGTGGGGACAGACATACCAGTACCACGACCCGACGAACCAGAGGGCGGTGAGAAACCATAAAAGAGCTTTCATGACTTTTCGTATTGTTAATAAGAAGGGTGGCTACCTAAGATAATCATTTTAGGTGCTAGTTTCCGTGCCTTCACACATAAAATCACGTTTATTCTCGATTTAGATCACTTATTACCTCTTTGATAATGTCGCTTTCATAGCCTTTTCCGGCGGCAAATCGAAATAATGCGTTGCGAAGCACGAAGGGATCTTCTTCGTCCAGCAGCTCATTTTTTCGTTCGAGTAATCTCGACAAAGTAGTTCTGTAACTTTCATCATCGATGGCTGATAAGGCCTGCTTGATGTCAAAGTCAGAAACCTTGCGGGCTTTTAATTGAAGTCGGATCTTCACTTTCCCCCACCTGTTAATTTTGAATTTGCCCCTTGCATAGGCCTCTGCAAAACGACTTTCGTTGAGAAAATCATCGCTGATCAACGAAGCAATGACGTATTCGAGATCTTCGCCATACACCTGGAGTTTCAGCAATTTCGTACGTACCTCCTGGTGGCAACGCTCCTGGTACGCACAGTACCTCTGCAACTTTGCTATAGCGTCTTGTAGCATGTGTTCACCTGGTTGCGATAACGAGATAAATCAAGGAGAGATAGGTGAAAACACACTGTTTGCCCATAGCACACACCCGTCCTCATGCTCACATTCACACCCACACTCGCACTCAATCAGTGGTCCCACAAGGGCTCGAACCTTGGACCCTCTGATTATGAGTCAGATGCTCTAACCAACTGAGCTATGGGACCGAATGAACAAAGGTACAGATCTTGCCTGTGAGAATGCAAAAAGTGCCGACCAATTTATAGGTTGAAGATTTTGAAAATCGTGTAGATTTAAGATCGATGCCGAAAGTAAGTGTACTCCTCCCAACATACAATGCTCCCCATCTTTTGAAGATTGCACTAGATAGTGTTTTACAACAAGATCTTGGAGATCTCGAATGCCTGGTGGTTTGTGACGGATGTACCGATCACACTGCGGAGATGGTCCGTTCGTATACAGATCCACGAGTGGTTTGCTATGATCTCCCGAAAGCTCCGGGGTTCGGCTACGCAAATCGGAACATTGCTATGAAGAAGGCTTCTGGGGAGTATATGTCCTACATGACGCACGACAATGTAATGATGAAAGATCATTTGAGTACAGCAGTTGCAACCCTGGAGCAAGAGAGGCAACTGGATATTGTTTTCATGAGATCACTTTATGTGTCACGAGAATTGACAATAGTGCCAAACACTTTTGCCCTTCATGATCCCGTGATTCTTGCGGATTTTCTTGACCTGAAGCGAAATAGAATCCACTCTGATTGCACTGTGCATCGGCGTAGTTGTTTTGAACGTTTTGGTTATTGGGATGCCACCCTGGAGCGAGGTGGAGATTGGGAATATTGGCGTCGAGTGATCAAAAATGGAGGGCCCAATAATTTTCGGCAGCTCAATCACTTTAGCCTATTTAGGTTTATCGCATTTTGGCGCGATCGAACTTCGGAAGTTTCGGGTGTCTGGAAGCGATTTTATCAAGAGTGCACCTCTGAAACTTTGACTCATTTTCAGCTTTCGAGTGAGGAAGGTGTTTCTGAACAACAGGTCATTTGGGATATGTGCCAGAAGCCAGATTTCGTGTGCACATTGAGAGAAAACCTCTACCCCCTCCTTGAATTGTTTGCCATTTTTCAGGATCGCATCTTGTCCCATCGATTAAGAGTAATCAATAACCTAGAAAAGCAAATAGAGAATTATGACCAAAGAGCTGACTGACTTCGTTAAAGACCCTCAGTCTGTGACCACCCATGGCCAGATGATCCAGGAATTGCCTGAGGGGGTTTCCTTTAGGGAGATACCGACCCATGTTGATGGACGTGGACAGTTATTTGAGATGTTTGATGAGCGATGGACATGGGATGACAAACCTTTGAAATATGCCTATATGACCACAATGTACCCTGGTATTGTAAAGGGGTGGGCGATGCACAAACTACACGAAGATCGATACTGTATTATGTTTGGGCACATGGATGTCATCCTCTATGATACTCGTCCTGAATCCTCCACATATGGTCTGCTCTCCAAAGTTACTTTGTCTGAATATAATCGGAGGTTGGTGAATATCCCTGCAGGGATTTGGCATGCGGATCATAATGTTGGAATGAAGGAAGTGGTACTCATGAACTTTCCGACCGAACCATATGATCACGCAAATCCAGATAAATATCGGCTGCCCATAGATACGGACCAAATACCGTATAGCTTTGGCGATGCCAAAGGATGGTGAGTAGAGAATTGAGATGAAACAGATTAGAAGGATAGCTTTTATGAGAGAGATCGACCATGGAAAATGATATCGCTGCGTTATTTCTCAGTGAAATTGATCGCCGGCTTTTTGGCGAGTGCTTCCCGAGATTGATCAAGAGTATCTCGATGCTCTCAGAAGAGCAGATATGGTCAAGACCAAATCAAGTATCAAATAGTTTGGGAAATCTCGTGCTTCATCTCAAAGGCAATACACGTCAGTGGATGGGCACTACTTTTGGGGGTCGCAACGATGATCGCAAAAGATCGTCAGAGTTTGCGGAATCGGGGCCACTTCCCAAAGCACACCTCCTTCGTCTGGTCAGTGAGCTGCAGACCGATTTGGAAGGTATCTTCAAAAGGATTGAGCCTGAGGACTTACTCAAAGAGTATGATGTTCAGGGGTACCGCGAAACAGGCCTTGCCGTCCTCGTGCATGTCACTGAGCACTTTTCGTATCATGTAGGGCAGGCCACGTTCTTGGTCAAAATGCTGACTGGTCGACAGACAGGATACTACGAAGGGCAGGATCTGGGGTAGTTTAGTCCTTCAGTTCATCTGCCAAATTCATCGTTGCAGCCCGTATCGAAAGGTAAGAGACACTCAGGATAGAAATCAGAATTACGATGGCTCCTGCCCAAATAAAAAGATTGGCCTGAATTTCGACATGGTAGGCAAAGGTCTGCAGCCAGTCTGACATAGATTTCCAGGCCAAAGGCACCGCCAGCAATAGTGAAAAGAAAAACAGCAGTAGGTATTGACGGTTGAGCATAAGGTATACTTGCCAAATGGAAGCCCCAAGTACCTTGCGTATCCCGATTTCGCGACGACGTTGCTGGGCACTGAAAGCAAGCAGACCCACCAGGCCAAGAACAGCGATAAAGATGGAGAAGCCAGTAAAAATCGAAAGGAGGCTTGATGCCTGTTGCTCCTGCTGGTATTGCATCTGAAGTTCTTCGTCATAAAAGCTGTAGGAGAAAGGACCATCTCCAGCCATGTCAGTCCACAACTGTTCTACTTGTTTAAGGACGACTTGCTGATCGGCTTGGCGATACTTGATGTTGAGTAGACGTTGATCACCCCACATATCTGAATCGAGATGAAAGAACATTACCGGCCCAATAGGTTGACGTAAAGATTGAAAATGAAAGTCTTTCATCACCCCGATTACAGTGAGCTCGTGTGGGTAGCCCGGATATACTATGTGTTTTCCCAACGCTCCATCTTCCCACCCAAACGACTGCTCGGTGGTCTCATTGATGATCAATCCATTGAGGTCGGCTGGCCGGTCTCGATCAAAGTTTCGACCTTTTACCATTTCAAGACCAAGGGTCTTCATGAAGGCGTCATCAACTTTGTATTGGCTGATGGAGAGTTTCTGCTCTGACCCCTGGCGTTCATAAATGTCTTCCCAGGATCCGCGCCCAGGTACATCCATAGAAAGACTGGCTGATGCCACTCCACTAAACTTTGCCACTTCATCTCTAAATGAATGCAGTTGATCCCCTAGTTGTGAGGCATTGTTTACAACCAGCACATTTTCCCGATCGAATCCCAAGTTCTTTTCCTGCAGGAAGTCCATTTGACGATGCAACAATATCGCACCACTCATCAATGCGATCGCGATGGTAAATTGAATGATCACCAGGATCTGGCGAAACTTAGATTTTGGTCCAGAGCCGACAGCCATGCTTTTCAAAACCCCAATTGGCTGAATTCGAGAATATTGAAGGGCAGGATAGAGGCCTGCAGTTACTCCCAATAGAAGAGGAAAGCCAAGGTAGATCGGTATGAAACGGGAATCAACTAGGGTTTCGATGGGAATGCGGATATCGGCTGCAAAATGAATGCCTAAAGCGAGGAGGTAGAGTAATGGAAGTGCCAACAGGGCGGATAAGATGACAACGGTGATAGATTCCACCAGGAACTGGCTCACCATAGTACTTGATCCAGCTCCCAGGGTTTTCTTTACCCCGACTTCCTTACTTCGAGTACTCGCACGAGCAGTCGAAATGTTGACAAAATTGAGCACGGCTATGATGAGCACCAAAAAAACTACATAGCTCAAGAGGCTCACCATCTGACCATCTCCGATGGGTCCGATGCGATTTCCTACGTGGGCAGAATGCAAATGAATATCCGGCACAGGCTGCAGGTAGAAATTCCACCCACCCTTAGCTTTGGCGAATTCATGGTAGTCCATACCCAGTCGAGAGAACGATGGTTGCACGTGAGCATCTGCTAGCGGTTTGAACTTTGCCTCGAGCTCAAGAGGTTGAGCACCAGGTACCAGGCGCACATATGTGGCCATTTGCGTCCAGATGTAGCTCCAGTCAAATTCTTTCACATTGGGATTGGTAGGCATCGACCAGAGAAAATCAAAATGGAAATGATGGTTTTCTGGCTGAGCAGCCGCAACCCCAGAAACAATCACTGGCTTTCTATCGTGACCAAAAAGCAGCACCTCGTCAAGACAGGAGGTCGTGCCGAAATACCGTTCAGCAGCTTCTTGTGATAACACAACTTTATTCGGTCCCTGAAGAGCGGCCTCAGGTTTTCCAGCAAGGAGTGGGACATGAAAGAAATCGAAGAAGTTGCTATCTGCCGCCAAGATGTTCTCTTCGTTAAAAGCCAACATTGTTCCGGAAGGCTCTTGATAGCGCACGATATCCACCTGGGGAGTGTTGATCCGCGTGGCATCTTCAATTTCGACAAATTGATCCTTCAGGAGCTTTGCCACAGGGGGAGGTGTAGAGCCCATGATCCCACCATCTGGGTTCCAAATGGCAGTTTGATTGACGCGAAATAGGCGATCGACGTTTGGATGATCCCGATCATAACTCCGCTCGAATTGTGAATAACAGAGAATAGCGAGGCAGGCAGCAATGCCTAATGCCAAGCCAAAGACGTTGATGAGAGAGTAAGCCCGATTGCGCAAGATGTTGCGCTTGGCTGTGATAAAATGCAACTTGATCATAGCTCTATTTGATAGAATAGTGGAAAACAAATCAGGGCGAATAATGCCAGGTCTCAGCAGTGAAAGTACCGACCAACAATGTTGGAAATTGCGAATGAATGATCCATGTTTTGAGGCAGTCCGATCATGAAGTTCATCGAGATCACCCTGGATGTCGTCGTAGAGTTCAGATCTACAAAACCAAGCGAGAAACCTATCCGCAATCTGTTTAAAGGAGATCATACGTCCCATGCTAGGGGAGGAATCTGATTCCACAGAGACTCACGAACTTGTTTACTGTGTGTCAGGGCTTGTTTGCCATGTGCAGTAATCGCGAAAAATCGCTTGGGTCGGCCGCCCCTTGCCGAACCGCCAGGTCCAGTGCGGGATCGGAGATATCCTTTTTCTTGCATGCGGTGTAAGGCCGCTTGCAGTGCACCCACACTCACCTTGCGCTCCAATTGGTCTTCGATTTCATCCTTGATGGCCACGCCATAGGCTTCATCATACAATACTCCAACAGTGAGCAGGACTACTTCCTCAAACTCCCCGAGAGGGTATTTTTTCATAGTTATTTCCTATTTGTAGTATTGAAGGTAGACAAAAGTCCTCAAAGACGCATCTACTTTGGCTCGGTCAGCGAGCAACCGACCGAATAGGTGTGGGGTTTATGACTTGACCTTGCCCGGATTTTCTTTGATGTACGCACTCCAATCGGTAAAGTTGCTTGGTCCGGCATCGAGTTTGTTTTGATAGCAGTGGCACACTGCCGTCGCCAGTGCATCACTTGCGTCAAGGAACGCATGATCAGTATCTCCAATCACGAGGTGCTTAAGCATGGCAGCAACCTGTTCTTTAGAAGCATTGCCTGAACCGGTTATTGACAGCTTGATTTTTTTTGGCGCATATTCAAAGACCTTGATTTCACGAGTGAGAGCGGCGGCAATCGCCACTCCCTGAGCCCTTCCTAATTTCAACATAGATTGTGGATTCTTGCCGTAAAAAGGAGCTTCTACTGCCATTTCTGCCGGCCGATATTTCAGAATAATTTTTGCCACCGACTGAAATATGTGCAGCAACTTGTCTTGGTGGGTTTTGAATTTGCGCATGTTGACCACACCCATTTCCATCAATTCGATATTTGAACCAACTTGCTTTACAACCGAAAATCCCAACACATTTGTACCTGGATCTATCCCCACCACGATCTTACCCTCCATGCGAGCAATATATTGAAAAATGGTGTCATATGTTTTTCAAACACTCAAATCCGAATTTTAGAAAAGAGGCGTGTCTCTAACGGCCTCTTTTTTTTGCGGCCACTTGGTCACTTACCTTGGTGCAATCCGGAGTGCCATTGCCGTTGCCGCAGGTTTTTTGTACGCGAGGAGGTCCCCCTCCCGAAATGAACTTCTTGACAGTAAACGAACTTACTTTGCGGTCATCCAGTTATTTGATATGGGTAATAAATGTATTGTTGCCCGCGTTCCTCGGAATACAACGCTATTGAAAACAGATGTCCTGAATTTTTTGGGTTTGAAAAAAAATAAATACCTACTGCTTCTACTCATCCTTAGTGGTATGAGTTTTGTGGTTCCAGAACCGGTAGATCTCGACGTCTGTACCCCCCAGAATCTAGTTTTCCAAGATGGAGAGGAAATCGTCTACAAGGTTTACTACAATTGGAATTTCATCTGGCTATCTGCGGGAGAAGTCGTTTTTAAAGTCAATGACATGGGTGATTCGGTTCACTTGTCAGCGACTGGAAATACGTTTAGATCGTATGAGTGGTTTTTTAAGGTGCGTGATCGATACGACTGCGTGGTCGATAAAGAATCATTTAGACCGATGCGCTCCTCGCGCAAAATCGAAGAAGGCAAATACCGTGAGTACGACGACACCGAGTATGATTTCGAAAACCTCAAGGCTGTTTCTGAGATTGGAAAATCTATGGAATCGCGTGAGACGACGGAGATCGAAATTGGTCATTGTGTTCATGACATTTTATCTTGCTTGTATCAAGTACGCAATCTAGATGTGCGTAAACTCGAAAATGATAGCAGGGTGCCACTCAGTATCTATTTTGACAAAAAAATCTACGATTTGGATCTGGTCTACAAAGGAGCAGAAGTGCAACGCATCAAGGGCATGGGTAAATGCAATACCCTGCTCATCGAGCCAGAGCTCATAGTGGGAGATGTGTTTAAGGATAACAAAGGGATGAAGGTATGGGCATCTGACGATGAAAACCGCGTCCCGCTCATGATCGAGTCTCCGGTCTCGGTTGGCTCAGTCAAGGTCGTACTGAAGTCATACCAGGGAGCTAAATTTCCCTTCAAGCCCAGTATCCGTTGAAAGCGCCCTCGACTTTATCGTGCACGGTGCGCGCTGGGAGTTGGTCACACCCGAGCGGATAAGTGTCCTCCCGAACTTAATTAGTTTTCACTTGCCAGTGGCAAATCCCTATTTTGAGGGAGACAAACGCACTGCTGAAGATGGCTTCATTTGACCCAACCACAACGAAAGGATTTTTTGGACACCCCAAAGGTCTTTCTACCTTATTTTTTACGGAGATGTGGGAGCGCTTCAGCTACTATGGTATGCGCGCCCTGCTGATTCTTTTTATGACAGCAGCTGCAGCGGATGGGGGCTTGGGTTTTTCGGCTGGGAAAGCTGCGGCCGTATATGGCCTTTACACATGTGGAGTATATCTGCTTGCACTGCCAGGTGGGTGGATTGCCGATCGCATCATTGGTCAGCGCAGTGCAATTTGGTACGGAGGAATTATCATTGCCATCGGTCATTTTATTCTAGCCATTCCACAAGTCTGGACCTTTTACATCGGGCTGATATTTATTGTGATTGGCACCGGCTTGCTCAAACCCAACATCAGCACCTGTGTCGGAGAGCTCTATACGGACAAGGGTGCGAAGCGTGATGCCGGGTTTAGCATTTTTTACATGGGTATCAATCTCGGCGCATTTCTTGGACCACTGCTGTGCGGTTACTTTGCCGAAAAAGTAGATTGGCATCTCGGTTTTGCCCTCGCGGGCTTTGGGATGATCTTAGGATTAATTCAGTATAAGCTGACTGCTCCCAAGACACTGGGTACGATTGGTGTTGCACCCAACATTCAGAATGATACGGAGAGAGGTGAAGGTGGTGGAAACAATACGATGGCCATTGGCTTGGCAGTCTTAACCGTAGCGACCCTGGCTTTCCTGCAGATGACTGGCAGCATCGATCTTTTTACTGCTGTAGGTCTCGCCCAAGCCGTCTCGATCATCATCGCGATTGTGATCCTTTTTTACTTCTTGTACATCATCTTTTTTGGTGGTCTGAATGCAGCAGAACAAAAGAAGATAGCTGTCATTTTTCTTCTGGTGCTGGGTGCCGCTGTCTTCTGGTCAGGGTTTGAGCAGGCAGGTTCTGCACTAAATCTCTTTGCAGCTCAGTATACCATTCTTGACATAGGCTCATGGGAAATGCCGGCGAGCTGGTTGCAATCCGTCAATTCATTTTTCATCATTACACTGGCGCCACTATTTGGGGCCTTGTGGATCAAACTGGCACAGCGCAATCTCAACCCGCGCACACCCATCAAGTTTGCCATTGGCCTGATCTTTTTGGGCTTGGGCTTTCTGGTGATGTACTATGGCGCCAAAATTGTCACCCAAGGAGCACAAGCATCCATGTTCTTTCTCATTTTCACCTACTTCCTGCACACAGTAGGAGAGCTATGCCTGAGCCCAGTGGGATTAAGCACCACGACCAAATTGGCACCCAAGCGATTTGTGGGGCAGATGATGGGTATCTGGTTTGTCGGCACAGCATTTGGAAACTTGATCGCTGGCCTGGTGGCTGGAAGATTCGATCCCTCACAAGTTCAACAGATGCCTGATCTTTTTATGACCATGGTGATGACTGCCGTAGGAGCTGGGATATTTTTTCTCGCACTCTCTCCGTTTATGCGAAAATGGATGGGCGAAGTGCAGTAGAAGGGGAAAGAGGGAGCAGAAGGTTAAAAAGTTAGGTCTGAATGTGTGCCATCCAGGAGTAAGACTGATTCCACAGATTTCTTCATCAATGCAACGGTCTTACGCATTGACAAGTCGTATGCCAGCAGAGATATCTAATCCTAGTTATCTCGACCGCTCTATCGGATGCATTGAGACAATCGCTTGAATCATGGACTTTCCCTTTCTGCGGAACTCACGGCAGTTATTAATTCTTTTGTCAGGAAATATGAGGAATAGTTAGCTCCGGCAACGGGTTAATATCCAGGGGAAGAATTTTCGTGGTTGTTCTCTTCCAAGGTACTTTAGTGCCTTGCTTCAATATAAATCAGCAATAGGTTAAATATGTGTTTAGCGCATCTGAATGGCCTTTCGATAAGCATCGACAAGATTACCGGTTGACGAGGTATGCTGTTGGTGAGCAGGCTGGACGAGGGAGGCGATAGTTTCTCAGGAATAGGCTCCTTTTTTGGGTTATAGAGACTGCGCATTTGCTGAGCCCATAAGGTCTTGAAATAATTAGTAGTGGTGCTCCGTCATCGGCAGGTTCGACCCAGTAGGTGAGCTTTGCCTAGTTTTCTGGAACATCCTTTCTCAACAAAATCCCTTCTGATGATACTGCAAAGCCATTCCCGTGGGGGCTCTAGCAACCCGCCACCAGGATCGGCCTCAAGGACACTGCTATCATAGTTGTCAATTTTTTTTGATGGCTACTGTTAACCTCTGTCGCTTATTGGAGACATAGTAGTAAATGGTAGATGATTAAGGACATCGATAAGAAAATTGATTCCAGTAGTCGACGCTTGGTCACACCTCAATTAACAATCAAAAAACTGTAAAATGAAAATTAACTACGTTTTTCGCACGCTTTCTAATTATATAGGATTGTCAGTATTTGTATTTATAGGATCAATGCACTTTGTGCAAGCGCAGGTCGAATCGCAACTACATCCCAATGAACTTGAGTTTTTGGAAAATGGGATTTCTAAGGCCAATTTGAGATACTCAGGCATTCACCTCAATATAGACAACAACGAAACCAACGGGAATGTATATATGCGGGCTGCAGCTGATGTCCGGCTAGATGGACTGGATGACGTCATTGTAGAAGCCTTCGACGATATATCACTCGCAACAAATAATCTTACACGACTTTTTGTCAATCAATCAGGCGATGTCGGTATTGGTACCACATCACCAGACGCCGATCTTGAAATATTGGAACTCTTCGACGGACGCGCCGAGCTACACATTACAAATAGCCTTTCGAGTTTTAATGCGCAATCCGCGATTTTATTAAATAGTACCTACAATGCTTCCACAAGTGAATTAGTAATAAAAAACAGTGATTGGGCTATCGTGAATGAAGGAGACTGGGATAGTGGGGGATTTCTAGGATTTTATTTTGATGATGACGAATTTAGTGCAGCCAGTGATCTAAAAATGAGAATCAGGCCATCGGGCGATGTGTGGGTAGATAGAGAAATGAGTGCCCAGTGCTATGAGACTCGTGGAGGCTGTGATATCGTCGAGGGATTTAATTCCGAAACCATGGAATTGGAGCCGGGAGATGTGGTCATTATTGATAGAGAAAATCCCGGTCAGGTTATAAAATCCGTAGAAGGTTACGATAGGAAAGTGCTCGGAATCATCAGCGGAGCAAATGGCATTCAGGCGGGTCTCAAATTATCGCAAGAAGGCGTCTTGGAGGGTAAATATCCAGTGGCAATGGCTGGGCAAGTATATGTAAAGGTTTTTGGGAAGGTGCAACCGGGTGATTTATTGACAAGCTCCTCAGTGGCTGGTCATGCCCAGGCTGTTACTGAATTTGAAAAATCACATGGATGTGTCATTGGAAAAGCACTGAGTGAGAATGATGAGGGTCATGGATTGGTTCTGGTCTTTGTGAATTTGCACTGATGGGATGTAGAAAAACTCCGTGAAAGTCTTTTCGTAGGAACTCTGTAGAAAGAATAGCTACGATCAATTATTCTTTCTCTATCAGGTCTTTCATAAGCTGGATGACATTGTCCCAGCCGGCTTGAGATTCGTCATGACGTTTTACCGCATTTTCAACGCCTGTAAAATCTTGCAAAATCTCAAGCAGCGTGTGGTCTCCATCTGGAGTGATTTGGTAGGTCAGGCGGGCATAGTTTTCAGGAATATCTTCCATGCTTAGGTTAGGATCAAACATGGTGATGGCTAGTGATTTTTCATGTTCATACGTGAGGACTTCCCCTTTTACAAAGACCACATCGTCTCCCTCTTGATTTTTTCCTCTCCACAGAACAGGGCTTCCTATTTGCCAATCTGATTCGATCGCACAGCCAAACATATACTGTGTGGTCATTTCTGGATTGATTAATAGATCCCACACCTTTTCTGGTGTAGCCCCAAAACGAACCTCCTTAATAATCTGCATACGATGAGTTTATTCTGCCCAAGGTAATTCCCACCATTCTGTACGAGTTACTAAATCGGGATTTTCTCTTACCATTTTTGGAGACTTTCCGAATTGCTTTCTAAACGCACCGGAAAAATGTTGGGGTGTTTTGTACCCTACTTCGTACCCGATCTCCTTGATGGATTTCTGGGAATCGATCAAGAGGTGTACCGCTCTACGCATGCGACAGCGTAGTACGTAGCTAAAAATGGAAGTAGCAAAGAAATCTCGAAAACCCTTCTTTAATTTATATTCATTGATGCCAACTTGTCGAGCCAATTCAGATATGCTCGGAGGTTCTTGGTACCGAGACAATAAAATCTCACGTGCTGCTATAATTTTTTCTCGGTCAAGTCGCTGAGCGGGTCGGAGTTTATGCTGTTCTTTTTCTGTATAAAGCGCGGCCTGTAAAACGATAAGTTCCAAACATTTTGCTCCGAGATAAATATCTTGAAGAGGACCAGTGTAGGTGTTATGGATGATTTCTGAAATACAATGTTGTATGCGCAGGCTATTGCTTTTCCAGTTACTAGCGATAATACCGGAGGTACTAGATTCTACGCAATCGATGATTTTACGCAGTGGGCCGCCACTAGTTCCAGCAATACGGAAAAAAGCTTCTGGTGAAATTTCTATTCCAAAAGTTTCTATCCGGTTACTTTGCGTGTGCACATGAAGATCCTGGCCATCGGTGTACATCAAGTTATTGTGATGTCCGGAGAGGGTAAAAGCTTGATCTAATTTCCCACAAGTAAATTGGTAGCTGCCCTCCAAACCAAAATGCATTCGTATCTGCTTTGAGTCGTTCTGCGCTTCGAAGGAAGTCGGCTTTTCTATCTTTAGGAGATTGTGCGATATTGAAAAATCGGCTGTTTTCCATGTATTCGATGTCTGCGCAATCGATGTTTCCATTGAGCTCAAAATAATTCTCCTTGCTCATCACGAGGTGCAATGAGACCCACGTCATTTTCTGCGACTTTACCCACGCGATTTCCTACCGCATAATACTCGAGCAAGTCTCCTGGATACGGTTTAATAATGGACAAGGCATCTTCCACTGGTATTTCCATATCAAGCCAGTCGCGTTCTGTATCTGCTGTAAGTATGGCTGGCATGCGGTCGTGGATATCCTCGATCAGCTTGCTCGATGGCTGAGTGATGATGGTAAAAGACTGTACCCAGTCTCCACTAGGCGATTTCCAATTCTCCCAAAGTCCCGCCATGCTGAAAATCTCCTGATCCTTGGTGGTGATCCGATACGGTATTTTTCCCGACGATGACTTTTTCCATTCATAGTAGCCATCCATCGGAATGATACAGCGGCGTTTGTTGACTGCACTTTTGAACGATGACTTTTCGGTCACGGTCTCGATGCGTGCATTGATCATTTTGTAACCCATTTTATGATCCTTGGCCCAAGAAGGGATGAGACCCCAGCGCATGGGTAGAAAATGCTCCGGGTCTTTGTTGGTGATCACCGGCATGACATGGGTTGGCGCCACATTGTAATTAGGTAGTGGATTGTATTTTTCTAAGTCCTCACTGTAGAAGGTGGAGCGAAAGCGTTCTTCCAGCTCCTTTTCGGACTTCGTCAATGATGATCGACCACACATAATTTATGAGCTTCTATTTTGGTTTCAGGGAAAGTACGTATCGATGACCTTCTTCCAAAAGATCCTTCAGTAAAGAGGTATTTTCTAAAACTTGGTCAGGGATTAAGACATATCCTTTCATCAAAGCGCCGTGCGACTTAAATGGTTGTGTCTGATACTTTGCTACAAATGAGGCGGCAGATTCCTTGCCAATTCTGATCCCGAGGTCACCATCTTTGTTTATGAAAGAAAACATATGTCCGTTTGCTGAAGTATATGGCACTGTTTTACCCTTGCGCTCGAAAGCTGGGATCGAAGCCACGACCTCGTCATATTGCACTAAGTTCTTTTGCCATTTGTCCATAACTATCTAAAACCCAAACGCCCTCGGCAAAGCCAAACTCAACCAAGGAATATAAGTGACCAAGATCAGTGCCACCAACATTGCAACGAAGAGTGGCAAGAGCGGACGAATCACCTTTTGAATGGTCGTCCCAGCAACTCCAACACCGACAAAAAGCACCGAGCCCACCGGTGGTGTGCACAGCCCAATACACAAATTAAGCACCATCATAATCCCAAAGTGAGTGGGATCCATGCCCAACTCAGTAACTATAGGAAGAAAGATTGGGGTGAAAATCAAAACGGCGGGAGTGAGATCCATAAATACCCCGACGAAAAGTAAGATCAAATTGATGATGATAAGCAAGACAACCTTGCTATCGCTGAGACCCAAAAGTAGGGACGTGATATCCTGGGGAATATTTTCATATGCCATGATCCAAGACATACTTATCGATGTACCAACCAGTAGTAAAACAATTGCCGTTGTACCAACCGACGAGAGAAAAATATCGGGCAAGTCGCTCAGCGATACTTCCTGATAGATATACGTGAGGATGAGGCAGTAAAGTACAGCGATCGCGGATGCCTCCGTCGCGGTAAATATGCCAACCACAATACCCCCGATGACCACAATAAGCAGAAACAGTGAGGGAAGTGCGTCAATAAATGTCTTGCTTACTTCTCGTAGAGTAGACCGCTTTCCCACCGGATAGCCCCTGCGCTTGGCCATGATTGCAGCCACGACCATCAGGAAAAAACCAACCAAAATACCCGGTATGTAACCGGCTAGAAAAAGTGCAGCAATCGATACACCACCACTAGCTAGCGAATAGACAATCAGGATATTCGAAGGAGGTATAATTAATCCGGTGGTGGCAGAAGTAATATTTACAGCAGCAGAATAGTCCTTGTCATAACCTTCTTTTTCCATTGTCGGACCCAGAAAGCCACCGATCGCAGAGGCTGCTGCAACGGCCGAACCGGCGATCGCACCAAACAACATGGCAGCAATAATATTTACGTGCGCCAGACCACCCGGCAAGGAGCCCACCAAAGTTTTTGCAAAATTTATCAGGCGCTTCGCAATGCCTCCTCGATTCATGATTTGACCTGCTAGAATAAAGAAAGGAATGGCCAACAGCGCAAAACTGTCCAATCCATTGGTCATCCGTTGAGCCACCGTTGTAAACGCCGGCAATGCCGGGATGCTGATCAACATCGTAAACAAGCTGCTCAAACCAATCGACCAAGCGATCGGCACTCCGATGCCCAGTAGAATCACAAAACTCAAAACCAGCACAAGTACTTCCATTAGGCTACTGAATCTGAAGGTGATTTATCTGCCATTAAATCACGCAAAAGCATGAATTGATAGATGAGGATGAAAATGCCTGAGAGTGGGATCACCAGATAGATCCAAAACTTTGGAATATTCAGAGCTGGCGATACTTGCCCTAACTTTTGGGTGATGAACATGAGGCGTCCACCTCCGATGAGCATGACAGTCACTGCAAAAAATATCACACATCCGGCGATGAAAAAATTAACCGACTTGGCTTTGGCCGGTGTAAGTTTCGGTTTTAGGAGATCGATAGCCAAATGCAATCGTTGACCAGATGCATACGCGGCACCTAAAATGCCGATCCAGATCATCAAATAGCGGGCAAGCTCTTCAGACCAACTCGCCTGACTGCCCATGACATAGCGGGTAAAAACTCCCCATAGCACATCGACAGTCATGACGGCCATGAGTAATACCAAAAACCCACCTAGATATTTATCAATGGTCGCTTTCATTCTGGTATGGCCTGAATACGCTCAATTAAATCTGCAAATTCGGGAGATCTTGCTTTGTAATCTTCCAGGATGCCGGCGGTTTTTTCCATGAAGGTGCTCTTGTCTACGGTACTAACTATTTCGACTCCTGCTGCAGCCATGGCGTCTAGTGCTTCCTTTTCTGCTGCCTGCCACAGCCGGCGTTGCTCCACCACGGCCTCTTCCGATGCTTCCGTGAGCCATTGTTTTTCCTGGTCACTAAGACGCTCCCAAAAGACGGTGCTGATCAGGAGCATATCGGGTACTGCAGTGTGCTCATTAAGGGCATAATATTTACAGATCTCATAGTGCCGTGAACTGTAAAAGCTGGGCGGATTATTTTCCGCTCCATCCACCACGCCTTGTTGGAGAGCAGTATATAGCTCACCCCACGAGATCGGAGTGGGCGAACCACCCAACTGAGACACGAGGGCCATTGCAGTAGGACTTTCCTGGACTCGAATTTTCAAGCCATCAAGATCACTTGGTTTAAGTACCGGTTTTTCTTTGGTGTAAAACGAACGCTGTCCGGCATCGAGAAAAGCCAGGCCACGTAGCCAATAGTCTTCGCCTTGCAAGAGCAGTTCTTTTCCGATCTCACTGTCAAATACATTGTAGGCATGCTGCCTGCTCCGAAAAATATAAGGCAAACCCAATATCTGAATGCTCGGTGAAAAGCTCTCCATCACAGCAGATGAAGTCTTACTCATTGCCAAACTACCAATTTGCAGTAGTTCCAAGGTCTGTCGTTCCGTCCCAAGTTGTTGTGATGGATAGATTTCGATGGTCAATGCGCCTTGGGATTTTTCAGCAACCCGCTCTGCCATAAATAGCAGGCCTTTGTGCACCGGGTGGCTTACGTCCAGCCCGTGAGCTAGTTTTAGGGATTTTCCTCCGCCGAGATTGCTGCAAGATGCCAGGAGCATCAGGCAGATAGCTAGCACTCCAACTACTGAAAACTTGCTGTTAATTCGGGCCTCTTTTTGCAATATGCTGCGTTGCAAAACCTCGGTGTAGCTATGGCTACGCCTACGTTTTGGCGCCTTGCCTATCACAAAAATTGGCTCTGAATTATTCATCATCTTCCAATAGTAAGAGTGCAAGGCATATGTTTGGGTAATTAGACTTCATTGACACTGTGAATCTCTTAGGGGCTGACGAATAATAAGTTCCCATTGAGACGACGTTATTTTGAATTTAGACGAGGCACAAAAAATAAGCATAGTGGGCCTACGTGAATTTTTTGTAACGAAGTATAAATACAAAAGAACCAGTATAAAAGAGGAAGTTATTTTTCTTTAGTCCCTTAAGGTAGAAAATCTTCCAAATAAGCTTAAAATTTAAATCAAATTATCGCACTGTACTTCCTTCTCCACTACGTATTAAACCATGCGTACCTGTGCTAACCAGTGATTGGCTCGACTACCGCTCTCTCCTGTGCTTGGACAAACCCCCGTTCCTAGAAGATCAGCAACAATACTCTCGATCAGTGGCTGCTGGATATGTTCCGGCAACTCGAAAGTGCTGGTATCGGTGCCGCTTGATGTGTCTACGTGCACGACGCCATCACCGAAGCAAGGGAATCGGATTGCTCCCGCAG
>CAJQNM010000384.1 GCA_905479665.1 uncultured Saprospiraceae bacterium | reverse complement strand
AACCTGTATGGCCGCTATACCTTGGTGACTGGAGAAACGGCCTTGCAGGCCTTTCGCAAGCACATTCATCCAGCCGTGGGGATCTTTTTTATTGTGGCACTCACCGCTGGGGTTTGTGGCAGTGTCATGGGGGTGATGGGCATTGTTGCGGATATCTGTTACGAGTGGTCTAAGGTGGTGGTTGACGGAGGCATTCCGGCTGTATATTTTGCGGCCGTATTTGTTACACTGGTCTATTTTATTTTTTGGAAAGGGGAGACAAAGTTCTTCCAACGCAGTCTGGCCGTGATTGTGGCCGTGATGTCCGCAAGTTTTTTAATCAATTTCTTCATCATGATGCCGCCACCGCTGGATATTATTAGGGGATTGATCCCGAGTCTTCCGGAGGTGCCTGCAGATGAAGGTCGTGGCCCATTTCTGGTGATTGCTTCGATGGTGGGAACGACCGTATTTTCAGGTCTATTTATTATCCGCACCACACTTGTGAAAGAAGCGGGATGGACGATTGAAAACTATAAAGATCAGCGCAACGATGCGATGGTTGCTGTCGTCCTGATGTTTGTGATCAGTGCTTCGATTATGGCTGCAGCGGCCGGTACGCTTTATGCAGAAGGGATTGTACTATCTGAGGCTTCCCAAATGATTGGCTTGCTCGAGCCGCTCGCTGGAACCTTGGCAACCTCCATATTTGCGATCGGCCTTATTTCGGCGGGGGTCTCCTCCCAATTTCCCAACGTCCTCATGCTCCCTTGGTTGCTTTGCGACTACAGCGGAACGCCGCGCACGATGACCCTCCCAAAATATCGCATCATGGTGTTTTTTATTTCCATCTTGGGTTTGGTCGTGCCCATCTTTGATGCCAGGCCGGTACTTGTCATGATCGTCTCTCAAGCTTTTAACGCCGTCATTCTGCCGATTACGGTAGGCTGCATTTTATACTTGGGCAACCGCAAAGATCTATTGGCAGAGTACAAGAATACGGCCACGACAAATATCATTCTTGGAGCGATTCTACTCTTCTCGATTTTCACCTCTGTGATCGGAGTGAGAGGAGTGTGGCAGTCCATTTTTCAATAAATATTTTTCAACATTTGTTGTGGGCACTTCTAAAAACCCTACTTTGGTTGCTAGCTTGTTATTTTTCTCAGCTACTTCGTTACCAAAATGCTCATTTAGCCCTGCTAGACTCCGCTTTTGGCGCCTCGTATCTGAAAAAAAATTACAGCGCGATCATTCCAAGCAGAGTTATTAGAGGTGCCCTTATGAGTACTGACTACCGAAAGTATGCCAATGTACCTTTGAAGCAACTGCCCAACCGAGTGTGGCGTACGTATGAAGGAGGGGCATTTATAGACCGATTTATGGGTGCAAGTCCTGAGGTGGATGGTCATCTGCCAGAAGAGTGGATCATGTCGACCATCGCCGCCAGGGGTAAAAATCGCCCAGAGAATGAAGGCCTCTCCCTGATCGAAACAGAGTCTGGAGTGATCCCTTTAAAGGACCTGATTGCTTCTGACCCAGCCCTCTTTCTAGGAGAGGAGCTGGCTGAGAAATATGGCACCACTGGAGTGTTGATCAAATTACTGGATTCCAGTGAGCGACTCACAATACAAGTGCACCCAGACAAGGCTTTTGCGCGCGAACAGCTTAATTCGGAATTCGGTAAGACTGAGTCCTGGTATATTTTGGGTGGACGGGAGATAGCCGGTGAAAAAAGTGCGGTGTACATGGGCTTTAAAGAAGGTGTGACCAAAGATAAGTGGGAGATACTATTTAGGGAACAAGATATTGTGGGCATGCTCGACTGTTTGCATAAAATCGAAGTGCAATCTGGCGATGCGTTTATGGTGTATGGAGGAGTGCCGCACGCCATTGGAGCAGGTTGTTTCTTATTGGAAGTGCAAGAACCGACAGACTATACGATGCGGGTAGAAAGAACCACTCCTGCAGGTCTAGAAATCGATGACGCTTTAATTCACCAGGGAGTGGGCATCGAGAAAATGCTCGAGTGCTTTCACTACAAACCCTGTTCGCTGGAACAAGCACTCGATCAATGGAAGATTGAACCCGTTACCATAGATGAGACGGATTCGGGAACCCTCCGCTCACTCTTTAATGAAACGCATACCCATTGTTTTGGAGTCAGTGAGCTAGAGCTTGGGGGCGAGTATGCGATAAAAGGCGGCGGTCGCTGCTCTGTTGCCGTCGTTCGGAAAGGGGAGGGCACCATGGTCTGCGATGGGAAGACCTTCGACTTTGCACCAGGTGATGAGATATTCTTTTCGGCAGCAATTGGTGAAATTATTTTCCGGACCAATATTGAGGCTAAAATACTTTTGTGTTACCCTCCTGTAGTGGAGTCTATTTAGCCAAATGCTCTATGAAGCTGCGGCCACGGCATGGGAGGTTGTACCAGACGACCGCCCCCAGACCATGTGACTCGAGGCTGCAAGCTGATAGGCCAAGTGTTAATTTTCACTAACTTCATCATGTTGAGTGCTCACTTAGTTTTTATGAATAATAAACACGATTTAACCTATAATAAACTGCCAATTTCCCCCCAAAAGATACTTACCTATTGTTTTTGGTTAGTACTTGCTGTACTTGTTGATCAACCCAAAGTTCTTGCCCAATCTGGCCAACGGGATTCCCTGCTTTTCGAGAGGGACTTAGCCCGTATGGACAGTCTCAGTAATGTGGATTTTGTAGCGGCCTTAGCGCTGGCTAAAGAAATAGCAACTAGGGCGGCATCAGAAAATTATTCAGGTGGTCTAATCAAAGCTAAATTGGGACAAAGCAGAATCTACTTGATCCGGGGACAGCTGGATTCTGCTAGCCAGGTCATGGATGAAGCTTACAAAGTAATCGACACCACCCATGATAAAACGAATTTCAGTACTTATCTGGATTTGAAGGGAGCCTTTTCTACCATGACCGGAAGTGGAGACAGTGCCGTCGTCTACTATTTACAATCCTACCAAATCAACAAACAATTGGATCGCCCACCATTGATTATGCGGGTGTTGGCGAATCTAGCCGCAGTGCTCATCCAACAGGAGCAATATGAAAAAGCATTGCCTTACATCACCGAAGCAACAGACTTAGCTAAGGAATTGGAGCAATGGGACAACTATGCTAGTCAATTGGTGAATCATTCCATTGCGTTGAAACATTTAGGAGATACCACCCAAGCTTTCCAAAAGTTGAATGAAGCGGGGCAATATATTGAGAATGCCAACATTCACCTGAAATATGCATTTCATGCCAACATGAACGATTATGCTGAATTCAATCGTGAACCGGCTAGAATGCTGGAACACAGTCAACAGATGTTGGACATAGGACGTTTGATGAAATCGGAAGAAAAGGAAGCATATGCATATTCAGGTTTTAGCA
The DNA here is from genome assembly GCA_905479665.1 of uncultured Saprospiraceae bacterium. GTDB lineage: Bacteria > Bacteroidota > Bacteroidia > Chitinophagales > Saprospiraceae > CAJQNM01. The sequence goes on along the minus strand of CAJQNM010000384.1, from coordinate 1,878 downwards.
AATACTATCAAGCAATCGGAGATGTCGCTCGATCGGAAGAACATCTACTGAAAGCCATCAACCTTTACGAAAAAGGAGGTGAAAAAACCCGCTTACTAAACCTATATGAGTCAGCCGCTGAGCTGTATGACAATCTTGGGGATTACCGAAAAGCCTTTGACTATCAGGAAAAGGCCCATACTTTGGAAAATGAAATTCAAGGTGCAAATACGCAAGGCCGGATTCTCGAATTGGAAACCAGTTTTGACCTGCAAAGACAGAAAGCTTTAAATCTGGAGAATCAATTAAAACTAACGGAGACGGAAAGTGCTTTGCAGACACGCACCACCATGCTTTATTTCAGTATAGGAGGTATCCTGTCCTTGCTGCTCATTGGAGGACTGGCCTATAGCAACTTTCAACGCAAAAAGCAGTTGCGGCAGCAAATGATTCAACAAAAAGAAGCAGAACACCAATTGTCCCTGATGAGAGAGCACAATGCCGGTGAAGAAAAAGAACGTAAACGCATCTCCAGGGAGCTGCACGATAATATTGGCGGGCTTTTGGCGGCGGCAAAACTTCACCTGGGAACTATTCAAGCGGAAGACCAAACATCTTTGCAAAAGGTGGCCTTCATCATTGATAAAACACACCAGGAAGCACGTACGATCAGTCACCGCTTAGCTCCCATCAAATTGGAAGATGAAGGATTGAAAGAGGCAGTATCCTATTTTTGCAAATTAGTCGCTCAGAAAGATACCGTCGATGTGCATTTTGAAAGTACCGGTGACATTGATGCTGCTGGCAGCGATCATCTACTGGTGGTTTACCGAACTGTCCAGGAATTGGTCGTTAATGCAATTAAGCATGCTGAGGCCTCGGAAATATTGGTGCAACTCTTTCGGCACCAAGCTGATTTGGAAACCATTGTTGAGGATAATGGCAAAGGCTTTGCCGTCGAAGACAAAAGTGAAGGAATCGGATTAAAAAACATCAAGAGACAGGTGGAGTTGTACAATGGAAAACTTGAAACTAGAAGTGCCCCAGGAACCGGTACGTCCCTTATGATTTATTGGCCAAATTTTTACAAAATGGATGTATGATAAAGGTGATCTCTATCGACGACCATCCTTTTGTATTAGAGGGCTATCAAGCTGTCTTGCAAAGCTTCCCGGATATTTACTGGTTGGGAGGGTTCGGTGATCCGAACAGAGCTGAAGCATTCTTACAGCAAGATGACTGTGATGTGGTCATGTTGGACATTCATCTCGGAGAGGAAAAGGATGGCATTCATTGGTGTAAGAAATTTCGAAAGGACCATCCCCAATTGAAGATACTTGGCATTTCTACTTTTGATGAGTTTGGAGTCATTAAGTCCTTTCTTAAAGCCGGAGGAAATGGTTTTATCTTGAAAACTGCCGACAAAAATATACTCCATGAAGCCATCCTGGCTATTCAGATGGGAGAAGAATACCTGCAAAGTGAGTTAAAGGAAATTCTACTGGAACAGGTACTCAAGAATAAAGCACCCAGTGAATATATTCCCAAACTCAGCCTCCGCGAAAAGGAAATTCTAAAGTTGATCGTGGCAGAGTATACTACCCAGGAAATGGCGAATGAATTAAATCTAAGTAGCCATACGATCGAATCCCATCGCAGTAACCTGATCGCTAAACTGCAAGTGAAGAATGTAGCCGGCCTGGTGAGGGAAGCCTACCTGAAGAATTTGATTTAGCAATTTCAAAACCTCACCACCTGGGAGGCTGTTGAAATACTAACTCTGATTCGTTCGCGGCTTCTTTTGCCCGCATACTTCACCAAAAATACTCGATATAGCTCGGCTATTTCTGCGTTTTTTGGCTCGTCTGCAACCAAAATAAGCTAGCGAGCCAAATCGAG
>CAJQNM010000383.1 GCA_905479665.1 uncultured Saprospiraceae bacterium | reverse complement strand
GGAGAAACCTGTTGTCCACTACCGATTCTCGTGGGTGGGGTACCGTATCATCTAAAAGACTTCTAGCGATGACCATCAATATCATCAAATGAAATATTGAGTTCTTTACTCAGCCTACGTCCAGTGACATGGACAAAATTCAAAAACACCTGGTGCTTGCAGCACTTCTCTGAATTACTTTCATAAAAAAAAGTAATCTCCATTGATGATACTCCATCAGCTCAGCCGCTCTACGCGGCTCCTTGCGAACCAGGTGCACCGCACCTAGTCCACCCTGCGGGCGGTTCTCTCAGGAATCTTGCTTAATTCGAAACACTTGGCCTCCCTTCTGCTGCATGCGGTTGTTTTCATCTCAAGGTCCACAGGACCTTGCTCCTGGTCAGAGCGAGAACCAATCACAATCTTAAGAATATCGAACACGTAGTTTTTGCTCCCTGCGAAAGTCATCAAAGGTTCTAAGGATTCGCAGGTAGTTAGTCATGGTCTGTTTATTGAAATTCTTGAGGATGAGAGCTCGCACTAGTAATGAATTCCACACGTTATTGGCGGTAGTTTTAATCTATTTAAAATATTGAGTCCACTCCGAAAAGGTTGCCAAATCAAAAATGGCTCTTTTGGCGATCTTTCCATTTTTCTCAATCGGCTGATACTCAGGCATCACCCAATCTCGAAAAAGTGCCAATTTCATCCAAAATAGTCTCATTGTGTGAAGAGGGCACTATCCGGAGGAGACTCAATATTCACTCTTAACTTTCCAATTAAAATGCCGTGAACTTAAAATTCAAATATGTCATTAAAAATGTCCTTGTTTAGCCCCTTCTCTTGAAGCCAATTTGCGAAAACTTGATGCTCACCAACTTTGGCGTGATGCAAAAGAGTATAACCATGTGGGCCGTATGAGTTGAGTAAATGTGGATATTTCACTACTAAATCTTTTACAAAGTCTGTAAAACCTAAAAAAACAAAATTAAAAATATCCATCCGTGCACCGTTTGAAATCAGTAGATCAGCAATATCTTTTCGTCCCATGTGGGATGCTCCACCCATTGCTGTTTCAAAATCACCTTTAGCTATTTGACTGGCACAATTCAGTATTAGTGGTTTAGTCTCTATAATTCTTTTTGTTTCTTCTAAACTGCTGTGGGCAGCGCCAACAAATTCATCAATCTCCTCTGCTTTAAAAAGTGTGGATTCAGGTCCATTTGCAAAACGTCCAAAGAGAAGTGTTGCCCCTACAGCGAGGGTTCCGTTTTTTAAAAATTCTTCGCGATTCATAATAATAATTTAAGCAGTAAATGATCTAAATCGAAAATCAGTCATTTTGAGCCTCGTTCAGAGCTTAACGTAGGTACCCTAATGAGCGATGACTGAATGAGTATGGCCGGGCATCTGAAAGTTACCGAATTTTGACGAAAATCCATGACATGGATACTCGCGTCATCAACTTTGAATGAAGGGTGGAGACATGCATTTTGGAGACTTTAGCAGAATCCTCTTGGAGCAAGCAGAACGCATTTTCCTATTTTCATCCAATGAGATCGATCCTCTTTATGCTGGTTATTTTATCCCTGAGCACCTGCCAGGATATATCTACCTCCTTGGAGCAACGGAGCAACAAGGCACCTCATTACTGGGAGAACCACTGATTCCCAAACCACCCAGTGCAGAATTGGTCGACGAGCTAGCCCGATCGAGAAACAGCCCATGAGCAAGACCAAACAGGCAGCAGTGTCGCAGGGCGTGGATAGAGACCTGTATTGAAATCTTAGCTCTTTCCTTCGCCCGGATCATGGACCATTGGGCAGCACGGTTAGAAAACTGCTGAGGGACAACTATATTTCGATCCTTACCACCACGGATCTGCTTGACGCGGTTGTCTGTGAGCGATGGTTTACCGGACCATCGCTCATGCATGCGAGCATATTCTCCAACATGGGTTTACAAGAAGTCGGATATACACTCTAGCTGGAAATCTATGTTGCTCCCGGAAGAACCAAGTCCTAAAGTGACTTGGATAGAATTTTGGGTCCATAGAGAACTCGTCATCTCGCTTTGTCCTTCCTGTAAAGTTGGCAAACCCGTTCTATTGACAGAGATTTCTAAACAGCGCGAACCACCACACATGACCACAGTGGCAGCATCTCAAAATAAATTTATCAAAGAAGTTGTCTCATGAAGCGAGCATGTCATAGATATGCCACCAGCCATAAATATTGGCCTATTTATCTCTTGGTTCTTCACTGGAATCAATTGAACCTGCCGATCAGACCAATCTGATCTGGTAATCTCCAATCATGTAGTAGTCCAATGGACAATGGCCGAAATAACAGTTGCTTTTTCCAAGGGAGAACCTTCTTCGATTCAACCTGCCTTTGCAAGCCGGCAGACACGGATTCAAATTCGGTCCCCGGAGAGCGAGGGCAGGCATGCCGCCCACTTGAATCCTTATTTATTGTTAACAGTTTCTATTCCTTTGCTTTGTACGGAATATAATTCTGCCATTTCCATGGTGTGTAAGTGTCGCCAATAGTTATTTCCAAGAGTTCTTTGAATATGCTTTCTGCATTGTCACTGTTTGAAATCATGACGACACCGGCTCCTGTTTCAGGAAATACAATCGTATAATGTTGGAAACGGCTACCATGACCTTCTTTGAAGGCTCCAAATCCAAACGGTGTTTGCAACAAGCCCCAGCCCAATCCATAGTTTAATTGAATATGGTCATTTTCATCTGACTCTTGAAGAGACGGCGGTCCAAATTGCGCCTTAGTCCGAATGCTGAAATTCGGTTTGAACAAGTGCTTAGTAACATTTGAATCCTCATTGTACAGTTTAATAATATGTTGGACGAATATCGAATAATCGATTAAATTGGTTTCCAATGAATGAGCTGCAGCGGCTATTTCTCTTTTGTCCTTTTTCCGAACATATTGTTGTGGCGAGTGCCCGTTGCAATATTTATTTTCAAAGCGCTCTTGCCATATATAACTCGTATTATTCATTTGAAGGGGTTTAAAAACTAATTCTTGTGCCAATTCTTCAAGTTTCTTTCCCGTTATATGCTCGATAACATATTGCAAAAGCATCATCCCCTCTCCAGAATAATAATACTGTGTACCAGGTTCGAAGTAAATTTTAAGAGTCTTTTTATTCTCAGGGTCATCGGGCCTGGGTATCGACCTCCAATTTTGAAAGCCGCTGGTATGTGAAAGGCACATGCTTGCTGTAATACTTTCGTATCGTTTGTCATTCTTCAAATCCTGAAACCCATGCCGTCTAGTTTCTGAATTCAACTTATATAAAGGGAAATCCAAGTACGCTTGAAGTGGTTTATCCAAGTCGATGACTTCTTCACTTGCCAAAACCGAAATAAGGTATCCAAAAACCGCTTTGCTCAAGGAAGCACCATAGAATGAGTGATTTATCTGGAGAGTGGTCTCTCGGTCATAATTAGCATATCCGAAGGCATTTCGATAGATAACCTGATTCTCATTGAGTATGGAGATAGCGAGGCCCGTTACTTTCGCTTCCTTCATGAGAGATTGAATCTTGGCTTCAAGGGTGACCACACTAATTTCAGTACTGTCGATCCTACGGATTATGGATCGTGTGGAGTCCTTAAGTACCGCAATGTCCTGTACGAGTTTTTCCTTCATAAATCTTTCTGATTCCACTTTTGATGTACATGATATTGCGAAAATACTGAGAACCAAAAAGCTTATAGTGTAAATTTTTCTAATCATAGTCTATTTGTTGGGCTATGGCCGTTTGTCGTGGGTTTGGATATTTCGAGATTACTATGATTTCCATAGTTTATTTTTTAATGCCATATAACTATCAAGGATTGTAAGGATTGTATCTGCTATACAGGACGACTTCGGTGTGCAGAAAAACATGTGTTGAGGCCAGCATTGCTCAGGATTTAGAGCTTTTGAGATTGTATAGCAGATACAATTGAGCGCCTTGTCAGCAGGCAGGTTGAACGTGCCGCTATGGGCCTGGTATGGACTGAGGAGAACTGTGAGGTTTTGCTGCCATGGCTGAAGGTAGGCCGAGGTACCTCGTGAGATGAAATCTTGGTCATGCTAGATAGGATTTTCATCAAATTAAGATTTAATTCATCTAAATATCGTGGAAATACTTGGATCTAGAAAATGGAATCTAGAGAGAATCGAGTTCTCGTCACATTAGTTGTTGATTTGCTATTTAAGGTACAAGTGCTTAATGGGTTATGACAAATATCCCTAAATCTGTCTAAGGAGGCGAGGGCAGGCATGACCACATTGGAATTAAATCAAATCAAAAGTCGTCACAGGTAGATCTGTCGTACACACGTGCTTAATGCTAACAAGCAAGCCTCGAAATTTTTCTTACATTTAGAGCATGGATCTTCCAGATGATTTTTATCAGATAACGATTATTATTCTTGCTATAAGCGTGGTTTGGGCTTTTGTAACTTACTACACCAAAAATGGTAAGAGTTTCCGAAGCAGTAGAAACAAAAAAGCAAGAAGACAGTTGTAATTAGCTGAACCTCTCTTTTGCACATTCCAAAAATTGGCGAATATTTTTGTCAATCATTTTCATTTTCCTACAACAACTCGATTAGATTCATCTAATTGAATGAACTATTTTATCATTATTATACACGGCGTTTGCTATTTCGTTGCTTTTCACTCAATTCAAATCAACCGTAATTTTCTTTTTTCCAGATTTCGAGTTAGTTCAGTCTGCTCATTATTCCGCAAAGTTTTTCAATTCCGCCAGAGTGTAAGCCTGTTTGGTTCTTCTTAATCAATCTTATTCCGAGAACTGGCTAAAATTCAGCGTAATATTTGTCAAAAATCAGTCGCATTTTTTTGGTCAAATTCTATTGGGGAGGGTTAGGCTCTGCAATGAATGGCAACGGTTTTAGGCATATGCTCCATCTTCGTATCTTTCTTGAAAAGTGTTAATTGGAAGGATGCAGTTCTTCCCAGTAGGTAGTTTATATGTTGTGAAAGGAGATGGAGTTATGATGCCGTGTTAGCCACAGGCTTCCCTTTATTGAATACTAATTTTCATTCTTCTACCTAAACCTCCTTCGATAATTTTCTTTAGAGTTGATAGTTCAATTCCGATCCGATTATTTTCGAGCTTTGAGATATAGTGCTTGGTTGTGCCACTCCTTGAGGCGAGTTGTTCTTGTGTGAGTCCAAGTTCCTTTCTAGTCTTCTTGATCAGCATTCCAATCTCAATTTGCCTGGATTCATCAAGTTCGCTATGCTCATATAGGACAATTGGGTCAAGGTCAAGAGGATAGATTACAGGATTACCGTTTTCATCCTCACTCTTGATTTTCATATTGTTCCAGGTGAGTGTACCATTATCAAGTTCGACCTTCTGGAATTCCTCAATTGATGTTGCAAGGGGGTAGTGAAGGCTCTTCT
>CAJQNM010000382.1 GCA_905479665.1 uncultured Saprospiraceae bacterium | reverse complement strand
TCATGGTGTTTTTAGTCGCACTGGGTTTCTTTCTCGCGCTGAAGAAATTGCGCCTGGCTCGAGATACCTACCATATCAACCAGCAGTTCTACAACAACATTGGGCACGAATTGCGAACTCCCCTCACAAATATTGGTCTCGCTACCAAAATGCTGACCCGCTCGGATGATAAAGAGAAGTATGTCCAAATCATCAAGCAGGAAGCCGGACGCATGGAGGAGCACACCGAGAAAATGCTTCATTTGGCAGCTCTTGAAGAGGGTTCATATCAATTAGAAAAGGAAGAAATATCGATCGCCAGTTTACTGCAAGAGGTAGAGCATGAGATGGCGATACAAATACAGAAGTCGGGGCTGGAGTTATCGATTGACAGTGCACCTAATGCCACAGTTTTGGCCGATCGGTATCATCTCAAGAATGTCATCTCAAGTTTGATCGATAATTGCATTAAATATGGCAGCTCGCATCCTCGTCTGGATATCATGGTCAAATCTGGCGCAGAAAAAGTTGAGCTCATATTCGCGGACAATGGCCGAGGAATTGCTGCCTTGGATCAGAAATATGTTTTTGATAAGTATTATCGTGCCTGTCCAGATGATACAAGAGGCTATGGCCTGGGATTGCCCTACGTAAAAATGATTGTCGAAGCTCATAAAGGGGTAGTGCAGCTCATCAGCGAGGTGGGCAAGGGCTCGCGATTTTTATTGTCTTTTCCCACACCTGCTCTGCCCGCATGAATTACGATGTACTGATCTTGGAAGACGATGTGGCACTGGGTGGCCTCCTGGTTGATTTTTTTGCCAGTGAGGATCTTACCTCGCAGTGGGTAAAAGATGGAGTCGAGGGCCTTGAAATCCTCGAAGAAAACAATTTTCAGTTGGCATTGGTCGATGTAATGATGCCTCGTATGGATGGCTTTACTTTTGCGGAAAAAATAAAACAAAAAGGAAAACAGTTGCCTCTTCTTTTTTGTACCGCCCGCTCGCTTAAGCACGACAAATTGCATGGATTTGCGCTTGGAGCAGACGATTATATTGTCAAACCTTTTGACGAGGAGGAGCTCGTATGTCGGGTGAAGGCCATCATGCGTCGGGCTTGCCATCAGGTTGATTCTATTTCCGTCGCGAAGCCGGTCAAACTGGGAGCTTTTCACTACGACATCAATCACTATGAGCTTGAATTGGATGGCGAGAAGACGCGACTCACCAAGAAAGAAAATAAGATACTTTCCCTACTCTGGCGCAAGCGCGGTGAGGTGGTGAGTCGAGAGGAAGCACTGATCGAAGTGTACGGCAAAAACGACTATTTCCTCGGCCGCAGTTTCGACGTGTTTATTTCCAAATTACGTAAAATACTGAAGGAGGATCCCACGATCGAAATTGAAAATGTTTTTGGGGTGGGGTTTATGCTGAAGATAATTGATAATTGATAAGGGACAATTGATAATTACTCACACTCACACTCACACTCACACTCACACCCACACTCACACCCACACTCAATCAAGGATGAGCTGCAACCCAAACCTCACCATCCTCAAAAATCTCTTTTTTCCAGATCGGTACGGTTTCTTTCAGTGTATCGATCGCATATTGGCAGGCTGTAAAAGCAGCTTTGCGATGGGGAGATGAGACGGCAATAATCACAGCTGCCTCTCCGATTGCGAGCGAACCTACGCGATGATGTATGGACACGCGAGAAGCACCGAGTGCGTCAATAGCGTGTGCTGCTATTTTCTTCATTTCCGAAATGGCCATAGGTTGGTAGGATTCAAATTCCAGACGCACCACTGGTTTGCCTTGTGTCTGGTTTCGCACATTTCCGACAAATATATCGACGCCCCCACATCCAGGATCATGGACAAAATCCAAGCAGTCCTCTACCCGTAGCGAAACTTCCTTTATTTGAATATCGATGTTCATTCCCAAATCACCAAATCACCCAATTACCCAATCACCCAATTACCCAATCACCCAATCACCCAATCACCCAATCACCAAATCACCCAATCACCCAATCACCCAATTCACCTCGCACCTTCATCTGCAAGGTATAGACCGATCCCTTCGCCGTAATAAAAAGTGTTTTCCGATCTGCGCCTCCCAACACGACATTTGCTGTCCATGTTTCGGGTATTTCGATCTGTTCGATCTGCTTACCCTTTTTATTGAAAACGGTGACGCCTGCGGTATTTGTGATGTATAAATTGCCCTTGTGATCGAGGGTCATGCCATCAGAGCCTGCCTCACAAAAGAGTGTGCGCTCAGATAGCTGGCCAGGCCCAAGAATAGAATAACGGTATGTCTTCTTGTCTTCGATGTCAGAGACATAGAGTAATTTTTTCTTGAGACTTCCCACTATTCCATTGGGAGTGACAAAATCATCTGCCACTAGTATAGCCTGACGTTCTCCGGAGGGTAGATAGTAAACATTCTTTTTGGCAATCTCTTGCTCCTCATGATCCCACCATGGCCGCTTGTAAAAAGGATCGGTAAAATAAATGCCGCCCGTTTCATCGATCCAAAGATCATTGGGGCCATTGTGTTTTTTGCCATGGTGATCTGTCAGGAGCACATCGACCGACTGATCTTTATGGATGCGCCACAATTCATTTTTCTCATCTGCGCAAGAAACCAATATGCCCTGACGATCAAAGAACATTCCATTTGAGCGACCTGTGCCGGTCATCCAAGTGCTTACTCCTTCCTTCTCATCCCAGACTAGTATTTGATCATTGGGTTGATCGGTGAAATATACCTTCCCATCCGGTGCGACGGCTGGGCCTTCGGTAAAGGCATAACCATCGGCGACTTTTTCAAGCGTCGCATTTTTGACGATTACTTTGCTCTTAACCTGGGCCGCTGCGAAGGAGTACAAGCAAACAAATAAAACAAGGCTGAGTAATTCTTTCATAGTATGCGAGTGAAAATCATATTTAATCATATTAAAATATTACTCCTGCTTTCCATCTTCCTTGGCTTTTCTTTTTGCATCACGCTCCGCCATAAATTTATTTAATTCCTCCCTGGGCATGGGTAGATCAGAAAAATCGTCTAGCCAAAGGCTGAAATCTTTCTCAAAGACATTGTCATCAACGACAAATGCTTCATTCACATATTCGTATTTATTTGTCTTCATACAGAAGCGATTAAACGCATCCTGTAAGGCGGTGAATTCGCCAGAAATGACGACTTGCTGCACCAGATGTGGTGGAATAAATGCAACCCCCGTGGGTTTTGCGAGTACCACATCACCAGGCAAGACGGTCACTCTCCCGATGCGGATGGGTGCATTAATACTTCCGATCATCATATGCTTGATGGCTGACGGATCCGATCCCCTTATCCACGCATTAAAGCCCTCGATTTGTGACAAACCTTCCACATCTCTGACCGACCCATTAAAAATGACCCCACGGTTGCTCGCTTTGTAAATCGCATTGCCCAGGTTATCTCCGATTAAGGTTCCCTCCACCATTTTACCGTAGCTATCGGCTACATAGATGTCGCCATCTAAGAGTTTTATAATGGGGGCATAGTTTGTGACTGGTGTTTTTGTCCCTTCTTTTTCGGCCTGTGTTTGTATGTAATCATCAAAATCAGGACGCAGAGGCATAAATTGAGCAGTGAGCGCCCGGCCTGTCATCACTTGGTCAGGGTGTAAAATCTCCCAGCCGTTCTGAAATGCGCCTGCAAAATTCTCGAATTGATTTTCGTATCCATTACGGCGCAAGAAGCCCCATACTTCTTCCATTGAAAGCGCTTTTACTCTTTCCAGAAGTTGGTCAGACACCTGCGGTCGTCCGTCTGGTGTACGCATACCGGTCCAAGCGGAGGTCAGTTCCGTAATGCTTTCTGAAGGCCACACCACGCTTTGTGCATTTAGACAAAAGGTGAGTGACGCAAAATAAAGTAGGTTGATTATTTTCATAGCGGTCATTTAATATGAACACACAATTGATTTAGTCTAAGATATCGCTCACCGACTCTTCTTGCCATCCGTCACTCCAGGCCAAGCATCCGTGCGAAAGGGAGTCATGGGCAATCCATCCCTACTGTACATATTGCAAACTGGATTATTGGCCCAAGCGTAGCGCACGGAAACAGGACTACTGACGGCTTCACTCCAAACAGCAATCTGATTGGCTCCAATGATCTCAGCTTCCGCATGTACAAATTTCTTATCGTCACCGGCGATGGTGAAGCCCAGCGGCTGCCGTTTGTCAAAGGCATACAGGCCTTGTCCTACTTGGTTGAATGTAAGTATCATTTTATTTCCTTCCTTTTCCACTGATCGAAAAGTCGGGCTTCTGAATTGAATCGTTTTTCCATAGTCTCTCGCCAATGCCCATCTCGCTAGTCGATTGGCAACCACCTGCTTATTGCGGGGATGGATATCGCGACCTTCACCCACATCAATAATAACTGCTTCACCGACATTGGGCAATCGGCTCATCGTCATGGTCTGTGCTTCGCGAAGTTCTGCCCAAGCACTTTCAGCTGGTTCCGTTTCTTCGTCCATAAAGTCGGCGAGCTGAACATAGTAAAATGGAAAATTACCTTGGCCCCATTCTTCACGCCAATGCTCAATCATCAATGGAAAAAGATCACGGTATTGATGTGCCCTAGAGGCATTTGATTCTCCTTGATACCAGATCGCACCTCGTATACCATATCCTATGGTGGGATGCAATACGCCATTGTAGATATTGGCAGGTCGCTGATTGCCCCGCATCAGATTGTTAGGCCGCCGCGGCTTATTTCCCAAGCTGCCTGCTTCCTGCCAGTCTGAGAGTTTTATGGCCCATTCGGCAAGCGCCTGATCATAGTCAAAGTTTTGCTCTTGGTCTTCCCACCAGGTAAGGAGCTCATTATATTGCCCCTCTTTTTCCAGGACATCCCGCTTTATCCATGCTTCGGCGGCAGAGCCTCCCCAGGCATTGTCGATAAGCCCGATCGGTACATTTAATGCCTGATGTAGTCTACGGCCAAAGAAAAACCCAATCGCTGAAAAGTCCTTCACTTCTTCGGCGGTGCAACGAGCCCATGCACCTTTAAAATCATTATGCGCATCCTGGGTACCCACCTGAGGCACCGAAATCAAACGAATATTCGGAAAGTTAGCCGTCAATAATTCCAGCTCGGCAGCATTCGAATTATTCACGGTCCACGCCATATTAGACTGACCAGAACAGATCCACACCTCTCCCACTAGAATATCACGAAGCTGAAACGAGTGATCAGCTCCTTCAATGCGCATTTGATAGGGGCCACCGGCAGGAATTGGATTCAATTTCACATCCCAGCGGCCTTCTGCATTCGCTTCGACTGCATGCGATTGCCCATTTATTTGAATCTTCACTACTTCCCCAGCAGGAGCCCATCCCCAAACTGGATTTGATTGTTTTTGTTGCAAGACCATATGATCACTGAAAATGGAGGGTAAGGTGACCGTGGCCCTGAGACTAAAACTCAGTGCGAATAAAAGGATAATACAGGCGAGGCTTGACTTAAAACGTGTAAGGCTGATTAGTTTTTTCATAATTGAAAATAAGCAATCAAAAATTAAAGGAGTATTTCAGTAGTTAAGTTTGCATGACAAATCTCCTCGAAACAACATTTTATTAGGTTTTATTTGTCATACAGACATAGTCAGTGCATTGGCGCCAACTCGCTTGCGACGACTCGAAAACAATATCGGAACAATGGCCTTGAGCGATTCTAGATTATGGGCAGAGACAAAGTGGTCGATGTGCGGAAGAGCAGCTTTCATGCCACGTACTTCCGGACGATAGTCTGGATTTCCTTTCAGCGGGTTTATCCAAATGACTTGTCGACATTGGCGATGGATGTGGTACATAGACTCATCAATGAGATCCTGATCCCCCATGTCCCAGCCGTCACTGATGATCAGGACTTTGGCCGTTTTGTCCAGCATGGCAGTAGCATATTGTTGCTGGAAATTTTGTAGAGCGAGCCCGATTTGGGTGCCACCGGATCGCAAAGCCGCCTGGTCTATAAATGTATCGAGGTTTTCCTGAAGCTGTATTCCACTAGAAAGATATTCTGTAATGTGCTGGAGATCTAGGCTGAAAACGAAAGCTTCCATCCTGGTGAAGAGTGGTCGCAAGGCCAGCATAAAATGCATCGTAAATCGGCTATATAGACCCATGGATCGACTTATATCCGCCAGAATAATCAACTTGTATTTGCGTGGCTTGGGTTTCCGATACTTCAAATTTATGAGCTCTCCGCCTTTGTGGAGACTGGCTCTCAAAGTCTGTTTCAGATCAAACAGCGCTGCACGGCGACTTGGGCTAAAGCGTCGGCTGATGTTTTTTCGGCTCATCCGTGCGGTGCGCTGCAAGAGACGATAGATGGCAAGTATTTCATCTTCAGACATTTCAGAAAATGCCTTTTGCTCCAGGGCGATGGCTGTACTGTAAGTCTCGATGGTGGTTTCTTCCTCTTCGCGATTCCCGTTCAACCATTTTCTTAGCTCATGGATGGGCGGAGCAGATGGTCTACTGGGTGGTTCGGATGATTCTGCATCGTTTTGTTCTTCTATTTCTTTGAGTTTACTGTCCTCTCCTTTTCGACGCTCACTCCAGTAGATCTGAAAAAGCTGGGCAAATTTTTCAAGATCGTCTTGTCTTTTGCAAAGCATGCATTGCAAGGTCAGCTCAAAAGTATCTGGATTTATGGGGGGGATCAGTTCTAAACTAGATAGTGCTCCGGCTAGATCATCAGCGGAGATAGAAAAACCTTCTGACCTCAGAAAACGACCAAAGTGTGTAAGATTTGCAGAGAGCGAATGAGGCCGATCCAGCAGTGTACTCACGAAGCGGATTTTGTCGCTCCATGTTCGAGGAGGTAATAGCGAAATGAATCACATAGGGCCTGATAACTCGCCTCGATGATGCTGAAGTCTGCTCCACAGGTCCACCAGGTTTTATTTTGGTCACCTGATTTCATTAAGACTTGAACCGTTGAGTTCGTGCCTTTTCCAGTCTGGAGAATACGCACCTTATAATCCAGCAATTCCACATTTTCGAGTGCGGGAAAATGAGCAATAAAAGCAGAACGCATCGCTTGATCTAGAGCACCTACTGGTCCTGACGATTCAGAAATAGTTAATTTAATTTCAGGGCTTTCTTCTATGCGTAATTTTACGACGGCTTCCGAAATATTGATATTTCCATCACGCACTACCTCTGAGATCGTACGATAACTGACGAGTTCGAAAGGATCTTGAAAACCGTTAAAATGTTTTTCCAGGAGGACAAAAAAGGAGGCATCCGCATTTTCAAACTCGTAGCCAATATTTTCCAATCTTTTTATTTCAGCCAGGAAGGACCGCATTTCCGGAGCCTTTTCGTCTATTTCAATACCCATTTGTCTGGCTTTGAGGCTTATGCTGCTTCCGCCAGACATATCAGACAATAAAATGCGTTGACGATTGCCAATTTGTTCAGGCCGCATGTGCTCATAGCTATGGGCCACTTTTTTTGCCGCATTGGCATGAACACCCCCTTTGTGTGCGAATGCGCTATCGCCGACAAAGGGCATTTTTTTATTGGAAGGGATATTGGCCAGTTTATCGACATCGAGTGAAAAAGAGCGCAATTCTTTCAGGTGCACCCCGCAGTTTAATGCGTAGTCCAATTTGAAATACAGATTCGGTAAAATGCTCGTCAGATTCGCATTTCCAACCCGCTCCCCATAGCCATTTATCGTGCCTTGCACCATGGTTGCCCCTGCCTCAATACCAGCTAGCGTGAGCGCCACGCCCAGCCCGGAGTCATTGTGGCAATGTATGCCAATCGGATGATCGATCTGCTGGATTATTTTTTGGACGATGTCAGTGAGTCGTGATACCTGTGTGCCGCCGTTGGTGTCACAAAGCACTAAATAGTCTGCACCTCCACGTTTTGCTGCAGCGAGGGTTTGTATGGCGTACTCGGGATTGTCCTCATAGCCATCAAAGAAGTGCTCTGCATCGTAGATGACCTCCCGGTCATGCGACTTTAGGTAGGCGACCGAATCTTCGATCATTTTCAGATTTTCTTCACGCGTAGTTTTCAAAACCTCCGTCACATGCAGTGACCACGTTTTTCCAAAAATAGTGACCACAGGGGTTTTTGCATCGATAAGCTGTGCAATCTGGGCATCGTTTTCGACGGCCAGACTTGCCCTTCGAGTAGAGCCGAAAGCGGCAATCTTCGCATGCTTGAAGGTCGTTTTTGCGGCAAGCTCAAAAAATTCCATGTCGCGAGGATTGGAGCCTGGCCAGCCACCTTCGATGTAATCAAAACCAAAAGCATCCATCCGTTCTGCCAACAAGACCTTGTCTTGAGCCGAAAAAGAAATGCCTTCCCCCTGAGTACCATCCCTCAGGGTAGTGTCGTAGATTGATATGGTAGGTTTCTGCACAACGAATTTTGTCCAAAATTCCGAAGATATTGATTACCTGCCGACTCTGCTATGGATTGGTCTTTTTTTATAAGACCTTCTCAATTCTAAAATATGGAAGGTCTTAAAAACACTCGGAATAAACGATGGCAATAAAACTATCGGCAGAATTAAATTTCGTAAATTGACGGTACGAAGGTGTTTTTAACTGGGTTTTCAGGATACCGAGCGGTGGTATGTCATTGTTAACACTTTCTTAGAGAGACTTCACCAGGCCTTAAGCGTCCCACAGATAAGTACACCTACACATAGGATGTGAGGTGTCAATTACGTTTGAGAGTAACCTTACGATAAATATCATGGCTAAACGCAAGTGGTCTAGAATACTGGGCATCATCATCGGACTTATCCTATTCGTCTTGATTGGGCTGATCGCCATTCCTTTCATATTTCACGATGAAGTCGTAGAAAGTGTCAAAAAGGAACTGAACCGAAATCTTGACGCGACCGTTGATTTTGCCGATGCACGATTGGGACTGATTCGCTCTTTTCCCAATGTCGGCCTCACTGTCGATAGACTGCAGATCGATGGCAGAGGTGTATTTTCTGAGACCCGACTATTGCAGGCGGAGCGCATCGAGTTGGAGATGAATCTCTTTAGCCTGATCAATCGGAAAAAGGATCCGGAAATCTTGCGTGCAGTCATTGACAGACCCATACTCAACGTGGTGATTGATACGGAGGGAAAAGCGAATTATGATATCATGCATGCTACGGAACCTGAAGGAAGTGCAGACGAAGGAAGTGTCGTGCTTAACTTTGAGCAGTATGAAATCAATGGCGGTGAGCTACATTACCTCGATAATCAAGGAGATCTACGTGCGGATTTGCTGGAAATAAACCACCAGGGTCGAGGACGTTTTGCCGACGAAATATTTGATCTGGATACCCGTACGGATATCGCATCGCTGGATGTGATTTCTTCGGGAGTAAAATATATGTCACGAGTTCATCTGGAGGCAGATGCGTTAATCAATGTCGACCTAAATGAGGCACGGTACAGTTTGGCCGAAAACAGGATGTCGCTCAATGACCTAGACCTGGCGCTAAATGGTTCGATCTCTGTACCGGATGATGGGATTGATTTTGATCTCAAATTCGAAGCACCATCGAGCGATATTCGTCAATTTATTTCGCTTATTCCGGGAGTATTTACCGAGGAATTAAATCAAGTGACCACACAGGGGGCTTTTTCGTTGGCCGGAGAGATCGTGGGAAAATACCAGGCTGAGCCATCACGCTATCCCGCTTTTGATGTACGGATGAAAATGTCTGATGGCTTGATTAAGTCTGCTAAAGCGCTTTTTCCCATCGAAAAAATAAATACAGATGTGCATTTGCAGAATGCAACTGGAAATCCAGATGACTTGGTCGTCGATATTCCCTCCTTAAATTTGGAAATAAATAGCAATCCATTTAAATCAAATTTGCATATCGATCATCCGATTTCAGATCCTCATCTGGTCGGTGAGGTTGATGGCAATCTTGACCTGGCTTCGATCGCTGCTGTGATTCCGTTGCAAAATGTCGAGAAATTATCGGGATCGATTGATGCAGATGTCGTATTCGATGCTCGCCATAGCGATCTTACAAATAAGAGATATGCCCAGGTTGCCGTCTCAGGTGATTTAACCGGTCAGGACATCAGGAGCAAAGTAGCTGGGCAGCCGGAGATTATTATCCCTACTATTTCTGCTGCCTTTCAGCCAGAAGCATTGCAAATCGATCGGGCAGAATTGAAGATGGGAAAGAGTGACCTCGCGATAGAAGCCAGACTGGAAAATTTGCTCTCACTGATCAAGCCTGGCGATCCACTCCACGGAAAATTGAAACTAACGTCCAAGTATCTGGACCTCAACGAACTTATGGCCGGCTCAGCAGACACAACCTATTTGGCAGAAGCTGATTCTTCGGCTCCGTCCACTGCCGCTGATTTGGCGTACCAGCTCGATCTCATTGCTGTGATTGGCGGGGCCAAATTTGCCGACTACACGTTGGAAAATGTAAATATCTCAGGCCTTTATGGAGGTGAAAATCTGCAGATTCGTCAATTTGACTTGATTGCAGATGGCAATGATCTGCAGGTGAAAGGGCAAGTGAGCAATCTCCTGGATTATCTCGAAGGAAACGGAACACTCAAGGTCGATGGAGAAATCGTATCGCGAAAATTGGATTTAAATACTTGGTACACCGATGCTTCAGTGGAAAATACCGGTGTAGATAGTGTGGTAACTGTCTATGAAGTGCCAGAAAATATCGATCTCACTGCAAGCCTCCAGGTGGAGGATCTGCGCTACACCAGGATTACCATGGAAAACTTCAAAGGACAACTGGTGATCAAAGATCAGACCTTGGTTATTGAAGATGCATCTACGCAGATGTTGGGTGGGCGCATGACTTTTGAGGGTAGTTATGAAACCAGTTCGGAAGCAGCTCCAGCTTTTCGGATGAAATTTGATGCATCACAATTTGATTTTGGCCAGACCTTTTCCCATATCCCTTTTCTCAATAAATTGGCACCGATTGGCAAACATATTAATGGAGTGTTGAATTCTAATTTGGTACTAGAGGGAGATTTATTGGAAAATATGTATCCCGATTTAGGGTCGCTTACGGGTTCAGGTGTATTGGAGACAGTAAATGGATTGCTGAGTGATTATATTCCAATGGAGAAGGTGGCCGAATTACTTGCGCTCAATGAGCTCCGGGATGTCGACTTTCAGAGGTCTAAGAATTGGTTTGCCGTAGAGGATGGCGTAGTGGAGGTAAAGCCTTTTGATTTTCGCATTGACAAATTGGATTTAAATATGAATATTGCCGGAAAGCAACGACTGGATGGAGATATGAATTACAAGCTTAAGGTTAAGGTGCCGCGTGAATTATTACGTAAGAATGCGATCAGTGATCAAGTGGATCGGGGATATGGTTTGGTGCTGGAGCGTGCCAATAAAATGGGTTTGCGCTTAGAAGATTCTGAATACATTAATCTGGAAATTGATCTTTATGGGAATCCCCTTGATCCGACAACGACACTCCGGGTTGTCGACGGAGAGGGTCGCACAGCTGATGAAGTGCTCAAGGATGCAGTCACTGAAAAAGTAACGGAAGTGAAGGACTCGGCTCGCAACCGAGCCTCAGAAGAACTGGAAGTGGTGAAGGACACGCTCACCCAAGAGCTATCAGCTGCCGCAGACTCTCTGAAGAAGAAAGCGGACGAACGGGTGAATGAGATCAAGGATGAAGTAAAAGCCAAGGTGGAAAAGAAATTGGGTGAATCCGTAGATAGTCTTTTGGAGGAGAAAACCGGAGCTGCCATAGATTCAGCATTAAACCAAGCCGGAAAGGAGATGCTAGGGGATAGCGCAACCGTCACAGTAGAGGATATCAAGAAGAAATTAGAGGATTTTAATCCATTCAAGAAAAAGAAAAAGAAGAAGGAAAATGAAAAAGAAAATTAAAGATTGCTAAGTTCATTTCATGATGAAGATGGTTCTAATTTTACTCGGATTTTTACTCGGGATTCCTTTCTGCCAAGCGCAAGAACCCCTGCCCAACGTCATCCTCTTTATTGCCGATGATGTCAGTTGGGATGACTTGGGGTGCTATGGAAATTCGGACGTTAAATCCGATCAGATCGATGCATTGGCCAACTCGGGAGTCTTATTTACCAATGCCTACCTCACCACGAGCTCGTGCTCCCCGAGTCGCTGCTCCATGGTGACCGGAAGATATCCGCACAATACCGGTGCTCCAGAATTGCACATGCCTCTACCCGCTGATCAGATTGCATTCCCAAGCCTTTTGCAGGATGCTGGGTACCATACGATTCAGGCTGGTAAATTTCATATGGGGCCATCTGTGAAGGGAGCATTTGATGATTGTCGGGAGGGTAGGAAAGGGGGCCCGGGAGGAGAAGGACAGTGGTTGAATACACTTCGCGAGCGTCCGAAAGAAAAACCATTTTTTGCCTGGTTCGCATCTTTTGATGCACATCGAGATTGGCAGCTTGAAGCCCATGAGCGAGTCCATGATGCGGCGACCCTATCTGTTCCGGAAATTCTTAAAGATGACTCAGCAACAAGGCAAGATCTGGCTTCGTACTACGATGAGATCGCTCGTTTCGAT
>CAJQNM010000381.1 GCA_905479665.1 uncultured Saprospiraceae bacterium | reverse complement strand
GACACGGCCGGTATACGTGAGGCGCAAGATGAGATCGAGAAAATAGGGATAGACCGCACCATGCAGCAGCTGGAGCGAGCGCGTATCGTTTTGCACCTTCAGGAAATATCCGAAGAATTTGAAACCCTGGCAGCCGGTTTTAGGGCTTTGCCTAAAAGGGCAGAGCAACACTATATTATTGTATTAAATAAATCGGACGAATTTCATGGCTGCCATCGTTTTGATGTGGAAGAGGCGGTCAGCACGCTCAGCAATCGCACACCTGCCATAGCCCTTTCTGCCTTATCTCTAGATGGTGTAGATCGCCTTAAGAAATTACTTGTGGATCAAGTAAAATCCTTGCAGGTTGATTCTTCTGCGGCGACCATTTCTAGTTTGAGACACTATCAAGCATTGAGTATTGCCAACGATCATCTGGAGAAAGTACTGCAGGGTCTAGAGTCAGGTTTACCATCTGACCTCATTGCGCTGGACTTGCGCTATGCGTTGCATCATCTCGGTGAGATTTCGGGAGAGATATCAACGGATGACTTGCTAGGTGAGATCTTTAGTAAGTTCTGTATTGGAAAGTGAATGAGCACAGCAAATCTTCGATTTGCTAGTGCTCATTCATCCTCGACTTCGCCGAGCGCTAGCGAGGAGAGCGAAAGTCGGGATCTGGCACAGCAAATCTGTGATTTGCTAGTGCTCATTCATCCTCGACTTCGCCGAGCGCTAGCGAGGAGAGCGAAAGTCGGGATCTGTCTCAGCAAATCTGTGATTTGCTAGTGCCAATTCATCCTCGACTTCGCCGAGCGCTAGCGAGGAGAGCGAAAGTCGGGATCTGTGCTCAATCTCTTTCTGTGATTTGTTAGTGCTCATTCATCCCAGCTCCCCCAAGCTTCAGCGAGGAAAAGGGACGCTGGGATCTATTGGCTTGGTTGTCTGTGATTTGCTAGTGCTCATTCATCCTCGACTTCGCCGAGCGCTAGCGAGGATAGCGAAAGTCGGGATCTGTCTCAATCTCTTTCTGTGATTTGCTAGTGCTCATTCATCCCAGCTCCCCCAAGCTTCAGCGAGGAAAAGGGACGCTGGGATCTATTGGCTAGGTTGTCTGTGATTTGCTAGTGCTCATTCACCCCAGCTTCGCCTCGCGCTCAGCGAGGATACGAACGCTGGGATCTGATGGTCAAGGTTGTCTTCGATTTGCTAGCACGAATTCATCCCCAGCTTCGCCTCGCGCCAGCGAGGGTCACGAACGCTGAGACCTCATGGTTGTGTTAGCGCGAACTCAACCTGCCTTCGCCGAGCCGTAGCGAGAGGTACGACTTTCTAGATTTCTCAAGCCTTATTAAATAAACTGGCTGATGTTTAGTTCATGCGTCATTGATGTAAGTTCAGGAATTCCAAGGCACTTAGGACTGGAATTTCAGACATTTTGAACTCTTTCTTGTTTCTTGTAATGATCACCTCGCATTCACTTTGAATCGCGGAATAGTACTGTATGGCATCTTCGAAGTCCCTAAATTCTTCACCTAGTGCTAGTTTTAGGATCTTATCATCAAATGGCACTGTATTAATTAATGTCTTAAACTTTCTCAGTGTGTTTCGGACCTTTGAAACTTTCAATCTGTCGGAAAGGATATAGTGCGTATTTGCAAACGATAAGGTTGATACGAATAATTGAATATTATTATCATGCGCAAATGAGAAGAAATATTGACTGTCCTCAAAGTAGTTAATGCGTTGGCTTAAGAGGTCGATGATAATATTTGTATCCACAAAGACCCTTTTCATCATTTGTACTTTTTAATAAGATATTTGGTATATGCCTCTTTGTAATCCTTTTTTTCATCGAGCGTGATTACCCCTGTGAGGCTTTTGACAATAGGATTTATTTTTGTTTTTGGGTATTTAGAAGAAGTTACTGCTTCAAGGTAATTTTCAATCAATTTTGATAGGCTGGTATTTGTGTCTTTTGCGTACTCCTTGGCCTTTTCTATGATATCAGAATCAAGTTTTAGTGTCAGTTTAGTATCCATAGTAGATATTATACGTACAAATATATTTGAAAAGTACGGGTATTGCAAGATGTGATCATACTATTGAGCCATGGTCTAGGTGTATCGATCTACTAAATCACATATCTCCCAAAAATACTCTCCAACACTTTCGCCGGGTCAGCGCAAAGTCCAGAGTGCGTTTTGGAGGTCTGAATGATCGTGCTTCTGGATGCGACCAGCCAGCGAAAGCGGGAGGCCCCTTCGAGTGCACCAATCCGTCCGGCTTGAGGGCCACCTTTGCAGATTAGGTCCCATCCCTCCAGGTAATTTTTTATCATGTCGATGTCCACTTCTGTGGAAAAGGATGCTATTCTCTCCTGGTCGATCTGGTATTTCATTTCAAGAAACTCCTTTCTCTTCGAAAATAAAATCACCCCAATGTTGAGAAACTCTTCGCGCTCTACTTTTGGCACCAAGCGAATGACCGCATATTCATACGTGACCTTATCTTGCATTGATCGCTTCTTTTGCCAACAAATCAATCTGGTCTAAGCGACTTGATAATATCGCAATGTAGGCAGCTCTAATCTCAGCAGTGGTCAAAGGCATACTTTCTTCCATCAGCCAATCTTCTGGAATCGCGGATACGATTTCGCGTATTTTATTTTCATCCACAGATTGACGGATTGCTTCTGCTGCCTCCGGTATCTCACCGGCTTTTTCCAGCAGGACATGATCTTTGATGTTGGGAAAGGTGCGATTAAGATGTGTACTCCAGGTATTCCAATTGTGATGAAAATACAAGCTGGCACCATGATCTATCAGCCACAGTTCCCGCTTCCAGATTAGGAGATTTGTATTCTTGGCCGTGCGGTCGATGTTGGTGATCCAACTATCGAGCAGTACGACCTTCGAAGCGGTCATTGCGTCTGTCGCAGACACCAACGGGTCGTAGGTAATCGCACCGGACAAAAAATGCAGCCCCAAATTGAGCCCCACACTAAATCTCAATAAATCCTGAATTTCCTCATCAGGCTCTGTTTTGCTAAACGAATCATCGAGCTGCATAAAAACCAACTCAGGCACTTTTAGTCCGATGGCCTGTGCGAGTAGTCCGCCGATCAGCTCGGCAATGAGGGCTTTTTTGCCCTGTCCAGCACCTCTGAATTTTAGCACGTAGAGGAAATCATCATCGGCTTGGACTATGGCCGGAAGTGATCCTCCTTCCCTCAATGGCTTAAGGTATTGGACGACATCTACCGTACGCACATCTATCTCACTCATCAATTGCAAAGTACTAAAAGGGCACGTGATCATAGATGGCAAGGGGCCATGTCCCC
>CAJQNM010000380.1 GCA_905479665.1 uncultured Saprospiraceae bacterium | reverse complement strand
CAAGTAGAGAACAGGGTCCTTGCCCGCTCTAAACTGTACACCTTGATGCTCGGAGGGAAGAAAGCCATTGCCCCATAGGCGTGAATAAAGTGGCTGTCCGCCTTTGCCCTTGGTAATAAGTACAATGAATGAGGGTAAATTATCATTGTCACTGCCCAGGCCATAATCAACCCACGACCCAATGGCCGGCCGCCCTGGAAATTGAGATCCGGTCTGGATAAAAGTAGCAGCCGGATCGTGATTTATAGCTTCGGTATACATGGAGTGTACAAAGCACAGCTCGTCGACAATCTTAGATTGGTAGGGTAGCAGCTCGCTCATCCAGTGCCCTGACTCGCCATGCTGCTTAAATTCAAACATCGATCCCGCCAGTGGAAAAGAGGTCTGCCCCGCAGTCATGCCAGTGAGTCGCTGGCCTTTTCGAACAGAGTCTGGCAATTCTTCTCCATGCATTTTTTGCAGGAGTGGTTTGTGATCAAATAGATCCATCTGCGAGGGAGCTCCACTCTGAAAGAGATAAATGACGCGCTTTGCCTTGGGAGCAAAATGGGGTAACTTATCCAGTAGCTCTTGTGGAGATCCAGGATTGGCCTGGAGGCCGGTCGGGTTGATCAGAGATGCAAGACCAAGCGATCCCAACCCCATAGCCGTCTTGCCGAGAAAATCTCGACGACTCTGAATTTTTATGAAATTGTTGCAATGTGACATCTGTGGAATTTCTATCTTTTCATATAGGCTTCGTCAAAATTCATCAGCGTACTGGCGACCATGGTCAAGGTAGCAACTTGCTTACGGTCCAGATCTCTTTCCCCAACATATTTTCCGACACCTAGTAAGCTATTGATGCTGCTGGGATCCTGATCAAATTTATCTTTTGCGAGCTTATACTGTTTTTCTAAAAGTGAGATTTCTTCGGGAGAAGGACTACGGCCACAAAGTAACCGGAAGCCCAAACTGACCTGGTTTTCAAATTCAGCTCCGCCTTCACTCAGCATGCGCCTGGCCAGTACTCGACTTGCCTCGACAAATTGGGGGTCATTGAGTAGGACCAATGCCTGCAAAGGAGTATTCGTCAGCTCTCGCTTGGTGGTACAGACCAAGCGGTTTGGTGCATCAAAGGCAGTCATCGCCGGATGTGGGGCGGTACGTCGTATGTAGGTGTACAAGCTGCGTCGATAGAGGTCCTCGCCTTCGCTTTCGACATAGGGACCACTTGCCTGTATGCTAAAACTCCAAATACCTTCAGGTTGATAGGGTTTTACACTGGGGCCGCCTATTCTTTGAGTAAGCAGGCCGCTGGCAGCCAAGGCATTGTCTCGAATCATTTCGGCCGGCATGCGATAGCTCGGGGCACGAGCCAGATAAATATTATCAGGATCTTGTGCTAGGTGCTCGTCCGTGATCAATGAAGATTGTCGGTAGGTGGCCGACATCACCATGTATTTTAATAAAGCTCGCAGATCCCAGTCGGAATCTTGAAATTTGATGGCCAGCCAGTCGAGCAGTAGTGGATGAGAGGGCAACTCACCCTGGATACCAAAATCATCGGGGGTGGCTACCAGGCCACGACCGAAAATCATTTGCCAATATCTATTTACAGCGACGCGAGCAGTAAGTGGGTTTTCTTCATCTAAAATCCACTGAGCCAGGCCCAATCTATTTTTGGGTAAGTCTTGCGAATATTCTAAGATGTGTTTAGGCGTGCCTGGGTTGACTTGTTCTGTAGGTGCATCATACTGGCCGCGGTTTAAGATAAATGTGGGTCTGGGTTCGGGCATCTCTTCCATCACCATAATTTCCGGAGCGAGAGAGCAGGCCTCCAGTCTTGCTGCTACTTTGTTGCGCCGTGCTAGCAAGAGTGTTTTGTACTCATGGTCGCGATGCGATAGATGGTGATCCAAACGGTCCATGCTGGAAATAACTTCTGTTGTGGGAGAAGGATTTTGATCACGGTAAAGTGCCTGCACTTGTGGGGGACTTAAGTAAGATCGAAAAATATTTATTTCGTCAATGCTTCCTTTGAAGACCCCGTTTTCTCCTGTGTGATATCGGCCACTATGAAAAACAATAATCGGTCGTTCTAGCCATTCAGTACGATCTTCTCTCCAGCGATGAATAATGGTGCCGTACAAATTGTCGTAGGTGATCCTCGTATCCACTTTTGAGCCATCTACATAAAGAGCAAGACCTGCGGCCTCACCCGTACCATCATAGGTAAACATCACATGATGCCATTCATTTTGCTCTATTGATTGGACTGCTGTGATCTGCATGTAATTATGCGGCTCTATGCTCGAAAGTTTAATGCTTAGTCGATCCAGTGTATCGAGAAAGAAATCCCAACCCCGCCAGCCATTTCCCATGGTGCCACTGGTGCCAAAAATGGATTGATTTTCGCCAGACTTTTCGATGGTCATCCAGGCTCCAGCTGAGTAGGGTTCATGCATTTCAAAAGTGCCTACTTGCTTGAGAAAGACCATATCCATTTCTTCGGCAGATCGCAGCGCATTTCCTACTGCGCCTGGCACAAGTTCCGGCTTGCCACAGGCGAGGCTGAGTGGATTCTGATCTACCATTTGATTAATTGGATTGAGTGCTTGAATCCGATGGATTACGTTGTCTTCAATTTCGTGCGGTGACAGACGTTCGAAAGAAAATGTCGCTGTTGGAACCGGGACGGAGATTTCTTGAGCTGCCAATTGATCGAGAAAATCCTTGGTATTTTCCAGCTCCTGGTACCTTGCTCGCTGGTCTGTTTTTATTTCTTCAATATTTTGATCTAGGGCCTGTATGGTTTTTTGAGTGGAACTGTCGGGCAGAAGTAAGACCGGGCCAGAGGCGGTGACTGGCCCTCCATCTTTATCAGCCAGAAATTCATTGACCATGCCTACTTCTTTCAGATTATTGAAGAAGGCAGACATTTGAAAATATTCTCTCTGTGAAATTGGATCAAATTTATGGTCGTGGCAAGTGGCGCATTCGAGTGTGAGACCAAGAAATGCCGTTGCAGTGGTATTCGTACGGTCT
>CAJQNM010000379.1 GCA_905479665.1 uncultured Saprospiraceae bacterium | reverse complement strand
GAGCACAGCCATGGAGATGGCACTCAATTTAATTTATGAAAAAGTACACCGCAATGGGGGCAAGGTAATTGTTTGTGGCATGGGCAAAGCGGGTCAGATTGGGCATACCATTGCGACTACACTCAGTTCCACAGGAACCCCCGCAGTATTCCTTCACCCAAGCGAAGCTCAGCACGGTGATTTAGGCTTGATCCAACCCAATGACATTCTTCTGCTCATCTCCAATAGCGGCCGTACCCGTGAGATTATTGAATTAAAAGAATTGGCTACAGCACTGATTCCAGGCATTAAAATTATTGGCCTCACTGGCAATCGGTCTAGTGCTGTCGGTGCATTTTCAGATGTTCTGCTAGAGACAGGAGATCCACCTGAAATTTGCCCACTGGGCTTGACCCCCACCACCTCTACAACGACGATGTCTGTAGTGGGCGATATCTTGGTGGTCTTATTAATGGAGCGTATCGGATTTACCAAAGCAGATTATGCAAGGCGGCATCACAGTGGGTACTTAGGTCAAAAAGCACGGGATGATAAATAATTCGGATTTATTTTTAATTAGCGGACCGTGTGCTATTGAGGGAAGAGACATGGCGTTTGATATCGCACAAACGGTCAAAGAAATTTGCGCAAGGCTGGGCATCCACTACATTTTCAAAGGTTCTTACCGCAAAGCAAATAGGACTAGCCTTGATAGTTTTCGGGGTATTGGCGATGAGGAGGCTTTAACGATCTTACGAGATCTGGGGCAAGAGTTAGATCTTGAAACGATTACTGACGTACATGAAAGCGCCGAGGTAGCGAAGGTGGCCGCGTATGTAACGCATTTGCAAATCCCTGCTTTCTTATGCAGACAGACCAATTTACTTTTTGCAGCCGGTAAGAGTGGAAAAACAGTAAATATAAAAAAGGGACAATTCTTATCTCCCGAGGCGGCTGGATTTGCCATCGAAAAAGTAAAAAGCACCGGAAATAAGAATGTGTGGATCTGCGAGCGAGGCGTAAGTTTTGGCTATCAGGATTTAATTGTCGATGCCACCGCCGTGCGACGTTTGAAAAATCTGGGAGCCACAGTTGTGATGGATTGTACCCATTCTTTGCAGCAGCCCAATCAAACTACTGGGATCACGGGTGGCAATCCTGAGATGATCGAGACCATTGCGCTGTCGGCGGTAGCAACGGGGGCTGATGGACTCTTTATCGAGACCCATCCAGACCCTGCCAAGGCACTCAGTGATTCGCACACTATGCTTCGTCTTGATTTGCTCGAACCACTTTTGCAAAAAGTCTTAAAGGTAAAGGCTGCAGTGCGAGAAATTTAAATTCATCCAAATACATCAATATTTTTAAGATGGGAAAGTCACTACGTATAGGTATCATTTTATTATTCTTTGGGGGTGGGCTTGATGCTCAAAATCGCAGCCTCAACGCTTCTTTAAAAGATGGTATGGAGTATCGTCTGGTGGGACCACATCGGGGAGGGCGGGTCACGGCCGTTTGTGGTGTAAATGACGAACTGCACACCTTTTATATGGGATCTACTGGAGGTGGAGTTTGGAAGACCAAGGACGCAGGCACCACTTGGAATAATATTTCAGATAAATATTTTGCAGCAGGTTCGGTCGGTGCTGTCGAAGTATCACAGTATGATAAGAATGTCATTTTTGTAGGTATGGGATCAGCTTGCCCACGAGGAAATGTCTCCATAGGCAATGGGATGTATAAATCTGAGGACGCTGGTGCAAGCTGGAAGCATATGGGGCTGGACAAGTCGGGTTCAATAGGCAAGATTCAGATCCATCCGCGTAATGTAGACTTGGCCTATGCCGCAGTACTAGGCAATCCTTTTGGACCCAATCGAGAGCGGGGAGTATACCGTACCAGCGATGGGGGCAAGAATTGGGAGCAAGTTCTTTTCGTCAACGATAGCACCGGAGCGGTAGACCTGGCCATGGATCCTAATAATCCGCGTATTCTTTATGCATGCATGTGGACCGCTGAGCGAAAGCCATGGACGATGATTGATGGCAGCCCGCATGGCGGCGTTTGGAAGAGCACCGATGGAGGCGACTCTTGGCAAAAAGTGAAGGGACTGCCTCAGGGAGTTGTCGGTCGCAGTGGAGTAGCAATTTCGCCAGCCAATTCTTCACGCATCTGGGTGATAATAGAACATGTCGACGAGAAGAAAGGGGGGTTGTACCGTTCGGATGATAGTGGAAAGTCCTGGAAGCGGATCAATCGCTCGCACAACTTGCGTCAACGTGCATGGTACTACAACCATATTACCGCAGACCCACAGGATGAAAACACGGTCTACATTATGAATGTGCGATTTCATCAATCGATCGATGGAGGAAAGAACTTTCGGATGATTTCTACTCCTCATGGCGACAATCATGCACTTTGGATTAATCCCAAACATCCCAATATTATGATCGAGGGAAATGACGGAGGTGCTTGCGTTACGCTCACTGGAGGGCAGACTTGGTCTAGCATTTATAATCAACCGACGGCCGAATTTTATCGACTCACCGTAGATGATCAATATCCCTATCGCCTCTATGGAGCGCAACAAGATAATTCGACCATTTCGGTGCCGAGTCGTTTTGATAAAACAATTGATCCACGACAAAATTGGTATGCCATAGGAGGTGGGGAGAGTGGACACATTGCCGTGCACCCTCAGGATCCAAATATTATTTATGCAGGTACGTACATTGGTACCATTACTCGAAAAAACCTCAGTACCGGCCATCAGCGCAATATTGTGGCTTATCCGGAGATGCATGATGGCACTGCTCCTCGTGATATTAAATATCGCTACCAGTGGAATGCGCCCATCCGCATTTCTCCGCACAATCCTGATGTGGTTTACCATTGTTCACAATACGTGCACAGGAGTGATGATGGTGGTCAAACGTGGGAGACCATTAGTGGAGACCTTACCACAAATAAAGATCAATATCAGGACATTCCAGGTGGCCCGGTTCAGCACGATCATACGGGCGTCGAGCTCTACACAACTATTTTTGCATTTGAAGAATCACCGCAAGAAGCAGGTTATTTGTGGGTAGGGACCGATGATGGTCGGGTGCACCTAAGTAAGAATGATGGCGCAGACTGGGTAGAGATTACTCCTCCCAATATGCCTCTTGAAGGAACGGTAAATATGATTGAGCTCTCTCCTCATGATCCGGGTCGTGCTTTTATTGCGGTCTTTAAATATCGGCAAAACGATTTCCGACCCTATATTTTCCGAACTGATGACTATGGTCAAAACTGGACCTCTTTGAGCCATAGCAACAATGGCATACCTGACGACCATTTTGTCAGAGTGGTTCGTGAAGATCCTGAACGTAAGGGACTATTGTATGCCGGAACTGAATTTGGCATGTTTGTCTCGCAGAATGATGGTGCTACTTGGGATACGTTGCAGCTCAACCTTCCACGCACGCCCATTACTGATATGGCGGTGCATCAAGGAGACCTGGTGGTTGCTACCCAAGGGAGGTCATTTTGGATTCTCGATGATCTGACTCCATTGAGAGAGTGGAATGCGACCATTGCCGAAAAAGGACTACATGTCTTCTCCAGCAGAACGGCGACCAGAAATCAGCTGCGGAATTTTAGGGGAGATGTGGTGCCTGACCGCGCACCAGTGGGGGGCATAGTGCAATTTTTTCTCAAAGACAAACCCGACTCAAGTAAAGTATTTAAAATGTATTTGAAAGATGAGTCCGGCACGGTCCGCCGCACAATTTCCAATAAGGGAAAAATTGATAAAATTAAATTACGACAAGGGCTCAATCGATATGCATGGGACTTAAAATTAGAAAAACCAAAGGTGGAAAAAAAGGCAGTTTTTTCATTGGCGAATACTGGCGGAGTAAAAGCTCCTCCCGGCGAGTATACGTTTAGCCTACTGCTGGGAAAGGAAAGAGATTCTACAATGATGGTTGTTAAACCAGACCCCCGATGGGAGCAAAACGCTGATGACCTGAAGGCTCAGTACGATTTAGCCACAAAAGCCAAGAATAAGTTGGAGCAATGCCACCGAGTGATTGGCGATTTACGTGCAGTACGAAATCAATTGAAAAGCATACAAAAACGTGCAGCAATTAAATCAATAGATTCACTTCCCGACCAGCTGAAGAATCTTGCAAGTAATATAGACACGTTGGAAAAAGAATTAATCCAAACCAAGAACGAAAGTGGCCAGGATCCGATAAACTTCCCATCGATGATCGACGACCAAATTGCCTATCTCTACTCCGTCGTCAATGGTCAAGATGATCGTCCCACAGAGGGCACCTATCAGCGCTTTGAAGATGTGAGTGCTGAGCTGCAGCCGATTTTAGATCGCTGGGAAGACTTAAAAACGATTATTAATGAGATCAATACTGACCTAAAAGATCTTCCGATCATAGTGATAGAAAAGAAGACAAGCAAACCTTAGGGGCCGACGAATAAAAATCACAACCCAATAATGATGGTAGTCCCTTTGCCTATTTCCGATTGCGCTTGCAAACTGCCTTGGTGTTTATGAATAATCTGACGGCTTAGACTCAGCCCAATTCCACTACCTTCCTGCTTGGTGGTAAAAAAGGGAACAAAGATATTCTCTAGAATCTCTGGAGAGATACCGGGACCATTGTCTCCTATCTGAATTTCAGCGCTATTGTCGCCACTCTTTTGAACTTGAATATTTATTTTCGGATCGTCTTGACCTTCGATCGCCTGCGCCGCATTTTTAATAATATTGATCAATACCTGCTCGATTAATGTTGGATCTATCAAGAGATTGATATCTCGTGGAGGAAAATGCGTCTCAACGGATATATTCTGATTGCTCAGGTCTGTGCCGAATAAGACCAGGACTTGCTTGATCAGTTCACAAAGGTTTACATGTTCAAATTTTGGCTCCGGTACTTTAGTAAGCTGTCGATACGTTTCGGTAAAATTGAGTAGTCCGGCAGAGCGCCTCTTTATCGTCGCCACAGCCATATGTACATCAGCATGGTCTTCGGCTGAAAGAGTTTCACTGCTACTTAGCAGTTCTTCAGTTGTGGCAGAGAGAGAAATGACCGGTGCCACCGAATTCATAATTTCGTGGGTAAGAATGCGAATTAATTTCTGCCAGGATTCCACCTCTTGATTTTCCAAAGCGTGATGAATATTCTGCAATGAATACAGGTGAAATTCATCGTCAGCCAGCTTGATGATGGTTTTGTGTATTGATAATTGCACCAGGCTATTCGCAATAGCAAGTTTGACTAATTTATTTTCTCCGGGCTGAATCTCCTCAAAGGCCTGGTGCAGTGATTCATTATAGAAACGAACACTTTCTAAACCCGGAAAATAGGACTTATGAAGCAACTGTTGCAACGCTCGATTTTGCAGAATGGTTTTTCCAGATTGGTCAAAGCAAAGGAGACCCGTATCCACATTTTCGATAATGGCCTGCAAGTATTGAAATTGAGCTTCTTGCTGAGATCGAATATCTCGGATCTTTTCATTGACAATATTAAAGGCGCCGTGCAGCTTTTTGAAGGAAGTGCCGGATGCAGAATTTTCTGAAAAATTAACTGCAAAGTCATTGTATTTAATGTTGCTGAGGAATATGGCAACTTGTTCATTGGTTCGATCTACGTAGCGAAAAAATGCCCAGAGCAAGACGATGAGTGTCGGGACTAAGAGCATAAGACTGGGCTGAAGCCCATGCTCAAAAAGAATAAATACGATGAGGCTCCCCGATAGGAGTATCCCAAAGAGATAGAGCACCGTCTTGACTTTAAATTCCTTTAGCATTTGTTACGTGGCCACTGTATCCACTTTCCATTATCCACTCTCACCCCCTGCCCCTAAAGGGGAGCCCAAGCAACCGTTCATTCTCACCCCCGGCCCCTAAAGGGGTGTCCAAGCAACCGTTCAATCTCACCCCACCCACTAAAGGCGTGTCCAAGCAACAGTTCATTCTCAGGTTAGGAACCTGAGCCTCACCTTCATCACCCATTAAATTATCCATTATCCATTATCCATTATCCATTATCAACTCTCAATTAACCATCCACTCTCACCCCCGGCCCCTAAAGGGGTGTCCAAGCAACCGTTCAGTCTCACCCCCGGCCCCTAAAGGGGAGCCCAAGCAACCGTTCATTCTCAGGTAAGGAACCTGAGCCTCACCTTCAACACCCATTAAATTATCCATTATCCATTATCAACTCTCAATTAACCATCCACTCTCACCCCCGGCCCCTAAAGGGGAGCCCACGCAACCGTTCAGTCTCACCCCCTGCCCCTAAAGGGGAGCCCTCGCAACCGTTCAATCTCACCCCCTGCCCCTAAAGGGGTGTCCAATCAACCGTTCAATCTCACCCCCTGCCCCTAAAGGGGAGCCCTCACAACCGTTCATTCTCACCCCCGGCCCCTAAAGGGGAGCCCTCGCAACCGTTCATTCTCAGGTAAGG
>CAJQNM010000378.1 GCA_905479665.1 uncultured Saprospiraceae bacterium | reverse complement strand
TGATGTATTGGAGATCGGACGGCACCACATCTTTAATACATCCCTATGCCGATCTAACTGACCAATCAAAATGTTATTACAGCTATTTCGCTCAAGATGTATCCACTCACCCTTTCTATAACTTTCAATTGTTTATTTCGGATGGTGTGAACACAGACTCCTTGGTACTCAATGGTCTATGGCAAGATTTCTCCTTATCTGATAATAATTTCGTGGTTCTTGTTTATGATGAAGTCACACAATTATCTCATATCATACGTGGTCGTCATAATTTATCCTGTTCCGGCATATGCCCAGAGGATGAGATTTTCGTAGATTCTTGGAATACTGGTAATTTCCTAAATACAAAATCAATTGAATCAATTGTAAATATAGGTTTACCATTAGATGTACAATATGAGGCAACTGACGAGATATTGTTATCGGAGGGATTTCACATACCTACTGGTGCGGAATTTACAGCCAAAATTGTAGGCTGTCCATAGAAATATCGCCATTTTAAACGAGATACTAGATCTTCTGCTGCCAATTATCCTTCAGGTGCCGGTAACGTCTGCGCAGCAATCGAGAATAGCGTTTGTAGTAGCGGATATAGTCTGAGCCCGGGAGGGAGACTGCAGCCTGCTGGCGTTGTAGAATATCATCACGCACATCTTGACCAGCTTCCATAAAGCCCTGCTCTTTCATCCATAGATCATTAAAGATCTTGCTGAGGTAGCGACTGCCATGATCTGAAAGTAAAATCACAACCACATCATCCTCAGTCAGCTCATCGGCCATTTGATAAACGGCCTGAAGAGCAGCACCACTGGAGTAACCCACAAAAAGTCCCTCTTCCTTGGCGAGTTCGCGAACACGCAAGGCTGCATTCTTATCACTTACACGTAAGAATTCATCGATGACGGAAAAGTCCATGTTGGCCGGGATGATTGTCTTGCCAAGCCCTTCGATCAGGATAGGACGGATTACAGATCGATCATAAATACCGGTCTCGTGATATTTCTTCAAGACAGAACCCTCGCCATCTACAGCGATGACTTTTACATCAGGGTTTTGCTCTTTGAGGTAGCGGCCCGTACCCGAGATGGTGCCTCCGGTACCTGCACAACAAACGTAGTGTGTAATCTTCTCACCCGTTTGATACCAAATTTCCGGACCGGTGGTGAGGTAGTGCGCCTCCATGTTGTCCGTATTGAAATTTTGGTTGAGATAGTATGAGTTAGGAATCCGTTTAGCAAGCGATTTTGCTTGCGAATAGTACGAGCGGGGATCCTCGGGAGCGACATCTTTGGGACATACCACGACCTCGGCACCAAGGGCTTTCAATCCTTGTATTTTTTCCTTGCTGGTCTTTGAAGAAACAGTGAGGATGCACTTGTAGCCTTTGGTGGCACAATTTAGTGCCAGGCTAAAGCCAGTGTTTCCTGAGGTTGCCTCGATAATCGTGGCCCCAGGTTTGATCTTGCCGAGTTGCTCCGCTTTGGCCACCATATAGCGTACTATACGATCCTTGGCAGAGAGGCCCGGATTGCACGCTTCTACCTTTGCGAGGACTTTGGCCTTGACGCCTTGTATGTTCTGCAATCTTACAAGAGGAGTATTGCCGATGGTTTCCAAAACACTTTCGATATACATACGCTTTGTTTTGAGCACGGCACCGGGTTCGTGCTATGCTAATCGTTACAACAAAGATGCGAAAAGAAGTTGTGAGATTGAAACATCTGACCTTATGCACTTTGGTATCCATAGACACCGACGACATCATACGCCGTTCAGATTCCTTCAGAGGACACCTTAGGTGCTGATTATCAATAACTTCAGTACGTTATTTCGCTTAATCTGATGTCTCCAACATCCCCGCAATATCCGCCGGACTATAGGCGATACTCTTCAGTACTTTTCGATCCTCTTTGCGGTAGACCAGAAACACGCTCCCCTTTTGTACGATCTCTCCTTCCGTGCCGTCTTTGGCACGATAGGCATCCAGTGTTTTCTGTGCTTCGGCTGCTGTTTTACACACCTTGCTCATGTTTGAGCGCTGCACTTCCTCAAAGAGCCCTTTGAAACGATTGGCCAGTCCAAATTCCAAAATGGCTCCGGATAGGACGTACTGCAGATCGCAAAAAGCATCTGCAGCTTCTACCAGATCATCGTTGGATATGGCTTCTTTGAGCTCGTCCAATTCCTCTTGCAGCAGATTTATTCGCAAGACGCAACGATCAGCGTTTGGAATGGAAGGTTCATCAACCACGGGCAGCTCAAATGTTTGGTGAAATTTCGCAACGTCGTTTAGTGGATTGGGTTCAGGAAAATCGGCCATGCTATCGATCTATTTAGGGGAGCAAAGTATTAAGATTAATTTGAAAGTGTGCGGCTATTTCCCTTTCATTCCAGCAAAGCGCTCAATATGCTTGACTGGATCCCATTTGATGTCCCAATGGTCTGCATAGTCTTGGATGGGACCCAATCCCACTGTTGCCCGGATGCTGTCTATTTGCCATGGATTTTCTATTTCAGCAAAAAAGTGAACCTCATTCGTATCCAGATGTATTTGGCTGCCATAGATCTGTGGTTTACCGAGACCCATATTCACCCGATCAACTAGCAATGCGACAGCGCTCCAGGCTACCTCTCCAGCCTCAGCAGCCATTTTGATCAAGGGCAAATACTTACGTTGCACAGATGAATCTGCATGCTGCACGACCAGAAATGCAGTTGATGCATGGCCATCACCCACTACAGTTCGACCTGGGTAGCCAGAAGTCTCAAATATCTTTACGATACTTTTTGTATTGACAGAATCGGCATGCGATTGCAAGGCCCAAAGTGAATCCATTTGTGGTGATTGCCATCCATATTGATCCTGAGTTGCCCGCATCTGACTTCGGTAACGTTGATCCTCGAGCCGAATCTGATCAAACTCTTCTATCAAGGTCAAGTCCAAACCAGATGCCTCCGCCGCAGCAGAATGAAGCTCGCTAAGCTTCTGAGCAAAAGATGTTTCTTGCAAATAAGCAAACTCCTCATAGTTCTCAAATATCTGCATTGTGCCCTGCCAGTCTAGTGCAATGGCTTTGACGAGTTGCTCCTCAAAATAGGTTTGATTACCCTGACTAAAACCGCAGGCCGCAGCACGCAATGTACTCAGGTAGCTCGTTTGCCTTATCTCAAAGGCTTTCTCATAATAGAGGATACACGAGTCGAATTTTTCAGCATTTAGAGCCTGCTCGCCGAGCTCTACATTTTTCTTATATGCCGGATCGGTCGAAGCAAAATTTTGCGCAGCTACTTCGGATGAGACCAAAGCAAAGAGGAAGAGAAAACTAATGAATTTCATTGTTGATGATGTTTGGTCGGTGTGTCCGTTGAATCAATGTACGAATCTCAAAGAGCGGATACAAGTGTGCTAGAGAACATCGTTCCCGAATCCATAACTTTACAACGCATGAGCAATATATGGCAAATTGGCATCACCGGGGGCATGGGAGCAGGAAAGAGCCTGGTCTGCAAAATTTTCTCGGTACTAGACATCCCAATCTATAGTGCGGATGACCGTGCCAAGTACCTTATGCAACACGACCCTGAGCTTCGAGAAAAACTCACGCTTCTGCTGGGCACCCGTACCTACGACAAGGATGACCGGCTAGATCGAGTATTTGTGGCTAAAAAATTATTTGCCGATGAATTTCTCTTGCAGTCGCTCAATGCCATCGTACACCCTGCTGTACATCGTGACGCCGCTCACTGGCATGCTGCACAAAGTGATGTACCCTACACACTCAAGGAGGCGGCACTCACTTTTGAGAGCGGCGGCTATCTCCACCACGATTTTGTGATCAATGTCGCTTGCCCGAAAAATGTGCGCATCGAGCGAATAAAGCTGAGAGACCACCTGTCGACGGTTGAGATTGAGAAGCGCCTGGCACGTCAATGGACTGAAGAGCAAAGAGCTACTCTTGCAGATTTTACGATTATCAATGATGGCAAACAATTACTTGTACCACAGGTGATGGAGGTGCATCAGATCCTGAATACACGGACTTAATTTTCAGAGTCTTATGATAGCAGGTCGTACTGATTGAGTAACGTGAGCACCTAGGAACAAAAAACCTAACTTTGTTACAAAGATTAAATCATGATCGATACGACTTCCCTTTCCTCCCAAGCATTGATTGCTCTGGAGGACAAATATGGAGCGCACAACTACCACCCCCTGCCAGTCGTACTGGCTCGAGGAGAGGGCGTACACCTATGGGATGTCGAAGGAAAGCAATATCTCGATTTTCTATCCGCTTACAGCGCTGTAAACCAAGGACATTGCCATCCAAAAATCATCGAAGCACTGATCTCACAGGCTCGAGAACTCACCCTCACCTCAAGGGCGTTTTACAACGATCAGCTGGGGCCTTATGAAAAATACATTGCCGAGTACTTCGGCTATGATAAAGTGCTGCCGATCAATAGCGGTGTAGAGGCAGTGGAGACGGCAATTAAGCTCTGTCGTAAATGGGCCTATGAGAAGAAAGGTATAAAAGCAAATCTGGCGCGAATCATATTCGTCACTGGCAATTTTCACGGCCGCACATTGGGGGTTATTTCCGCTTCGGTCGATCCAGCTTCTACGACCAACTACGGCCCATTCTTGCCTGGATATGATATGGTGCCATACAATGATCTTGAAGCACTTGAACAGGCAATCGGACAGGAAAACGTGGCAGGTTTAATCCTCGAACCCATTCAGGGAGAAGCGGGTGTCATGGTCCCTGATGATGGATATCTGAG
Organism: uncultured Saprospiraceae bacterium; assembly: GCA_905479665.1. GTDB lineage: Bacteria > Bacteroidota > Bacteroidia > Chitinophagales > Saprospiraceae > CAJQNM01. Next base: position 171 of record CAJQNM010000378.1, on the reverse strand, counting down.
TAAAGCCCAGGAAATGTGCCAGGCAAACAACGTCTTGTTTATTGCGGACGAGGTACAAACAGGCATTGCTCGTACCGGACAGCTGCTGGCCTGCGATCACGAAAATGTGCGACCAGATATTTTGATCCTTGGTAAGGCACTCTCGGGTGGCGTGCTTCCGGTCTCAGCAGT
>CAJQNM010000377.1 GCA_905479665.1 uncultured Saprospiraceae bacterium | reverse complement strand
TTACTTCATGCTGAGATTTATTTCAAATGTGAGAATTTTCAAAAAGTAGGGGCCTTCAAAATGCGCGGTGCAAGCTGTGCGGTGGCCAGTCTTTCTGATCAAGAAAAAATCAAAGGGATAGCCACGCACAGTTCGGGCAACCATGCTCAGGCCGTGGCGCTAGCCGCTCGACTCAATAACATCAAAGCCCATATCGTGATGCCGGCTAACGCACCCGAGATAAAGCGGAAAGCTGTTGCTGGGTACGGTGCCGAGATTTATGAGTCTGGCAATACCATTGCTGCTCGACAGGCGTGCATGGATGAAGTCCTTGCCCAGACGGGTGCAACATTTATTCACCCTTTTGATAATTACAACATCATCGCTGGTCAGGGTACCGCAGCTCTTGAACTCTTGGCAGAGGTGCCTGACCTAGACATCCTCCTTGCTCCAGTCGGTGGTGGGGGCCTCATGAGTGGCACCGCCCTGGCGTGCCACTATCACGATCACGCAACTTTGGCTGTGGGTAGTGAGCCCCAAGCAGTCGATGATGCATTTCGGTCATTTCATTCGGGGCAGATAGAGACCAATGCAACTATCGATACGATCGCAGATGGCCTACGCACGAATCTGGGTCCGAAGACTTTGGAGATTATTCGTCAGCATGTAGCTAAGATCATCCTGGTGGAAGAGCAAACCATTGTGGAAGCCATGCGCCTTATTTGGGAGCGGATGAAGCTTGTGATCGAACCATCCGGTGCTGTTCCGCTTGCCGCAATAATGACACAACCCGACTTCTTTCGTGATAAAAAGGTCGGCATCATCATTTCAGGAGGAAATGTGGACTTGGAAAAACTTCCATTTTCGGGTTCTGTTTCTCTGTAACTTCATTATATTACATTATATAATTACCAAGTGTCAAATAGAAACAATCTGTAATCCTGGACCTCTGGTCTGGGATTTTTTTATGTGATGCAAGATCTATACCCCCACCTCCGTAATTGGATAGAAGCAAAAAAGCACATTGCAATGGCGACGGTCATAAAGACCTGGCGATCCTCCCCACGCCCTGTTGGGTCAGGCATGATCATCTCTTCTGATCTTGAGATAGTTGGATCGGTAAGTGGCGGATGTGTGGAGGGTGCGGTTTCGCAGACTGCACTAGAAGTACTAAAAACGGGACAAGCACGGGTGCTTGATTTTGGGGTTTCTAATGAAGATGCCTGGAACGTTGGACTAAGTTGTGGAGGTGCTATCCGAGTACTTGTCGAACCGCATCTTTCGCAGAAATCTGAGTTTGAAAAGAAAATCTGGACATCGCTCACTAAGGGAATTGTAGCTGGAGAAAATGTGACACTGGTCACAAAATTGGATGGCAGCAGTGAGCATGGGATCTTCAATGGAAGTGAGTTTCTGCATCCACCATCGTGGCCGCAAGAAATCATTGCAAAAACCCAGATGGTGCATACGGCTCGACAAAGTGAAGTGATCACGTTCCAGGAAGAGTCCTTTTTTGCGAATTGTATCACAAAACCAAATCATCTTATTGTCATTGGTGCTGCACACATTTCGACCGAGCTGGTACGCATCTCAAAAGTGCTCGGCTATAGGATTACAGTCATTGACCCTCGTGGGCTTTTCACGGATAGTTTACGACAAGTGTGTAAACCCGACCAGTTGCATCGGGCATGGCCTGCAGAGATCCTACCGACGCTCGAGCTGGACGACCAAGCCTATGTTGTATTGCTCACACATGATCCTAAGATCGACGACCAAGCCATGCAGATCGTGCTCAAAAGTAAGGCCAAATATATTGGAGCACTAGGGAGTACCCGCACGCATGCCAAACGAATGGCACGGCTCGCTGATGCAGGATATTCGGCTGCGGAGATCGCACGGATACACGGACCAATTGGCCTTGATATCAAGGCCAAACTGCCTGCCGAAATCGCGTTGAGTATAGCAGCCGAAATGACCAGCATCATGCGTGCTGACTAAGAAATTCATCCAAAGCTTGCCAGGCAAGAGTGACACAAGTGATTCGTCCAGGATATTTCTTAGCCATTGCAAAGACGGCAAGATCTTCATCTATCATGGTGCCACTGCCCGTGACCATTTCGAGAAACCTCTGGAGCTGTTTGTGAGCCTCTCCCCTGCTCTTTCCCCCTAGTTTTTGTGCCAATAATGAGGCCGATGCCTTGGAAACAGCACATCCGTATCCATCAAAACTGAGCGCTTCCAAGTGGTCGTCCACGAGATCGAGATAAATTTTATAGTCATCTCCACAAATCGGATTGTATGCGTCTAAGATAATCTCGGCATCTTTTCGCTCGTGAAAATGCAGGGGCTCCCTGCTGTGCTTTAAAATCAGGGGATGGTACAGATCACTCATAGTAACAATGCTTTGGCATGCCTCAAACCTTCACCCAAAGACTCGATTTCTGCATGGGTATTGTACAGCGAAAAGGATACACGTGCAGTCGCCATTAGCCCCAAGTGTTTGAGAAAAGGTTGTGCACAATGATGACCTGCTCGGATAGCGATGCCTCTTTCATCGAGGATACTGGCCAGATCATGTGGATGAATGCGGCTGTGCGAAAAGGAGAGAATGGGCCCACGATGTTTGGGTCGACCCAATACTGCAAAACCTTCCTCGGTGAGAAGTTCTTGCGCGGCTACCGTGAGTGCTTTACTGTGGTCAGCAATCGCCTTCACCCCAACTCGATTGATGTAGTCCACTGCCTTGGCCAATCCGATGACAGCTGCAATAGGAGGTGTTCCTGCTTCAAATCGCCGCGGTGCAGCTGCAAACGTTGACTGATCATATTCCACCCGCCGAATCATATCTCCACCGAAGCGGATCGCTTGCATTTGCTCCAAGTGCTCTGGCCTTCCATAAAGCACACCGCAGCCTGTTGGTCCTAACATTTTATGGCCTGAAAAGGCTAGAAAATCAGCTCCCAAGTCCTGTACGTTCACGCTCTCCGAGAGCAGGGCCTGGGCTGCGTCGACAAGTACCATTGCCCCCATTTTATGACTGTGGGCAATGACCTCTTCGATGGGATAGCGGGCTCCCGTCACGTTCGAAGTGTGAGCAATCGCCACCAGCTTTGTATTTCGATCGATAAAAGAGTATGCTTGGGTTAGGTCTAGATCGAGCAAATCCGTGAGATGCAAGATCTTAAGCTGCACATTGTTTCTCCTGGCAACTTCTTGCCAAGGCACTAAATTGGCGTGATGCTCCGATGCCAAACAAACGATGGTATCCCCTTCTGAGAGTTTATTGTCGATCAATCCAAATGCAACCAAATTGATGCTATCCGTGCAGCCAGCGGTAAAAATGATCTCGCTAGCCTGCGCACCGATAAAATCTGCCACAGTCGATCTTGCTTCTGCATAGCGTTGTGATGCCGCACTTCCCAGATGGTAAATGCCGCGATGTACATTGGCATTGTGCATCTCATAAAAATCCGTAATGGCCTTGATCACCGATGCGGGCTTATGTGTGGTGGCGGCATTGTCTAGATAGATATGCGGTGTCCGATCAAAAATCGGAAAGTCGGCTCGTATTCGATCCACATCCCAAACTAGGTTTTCAGACATAGCATAAAGTTAGTCAGCTCTTTCTTTTTCCAATGTCTTTGGCAGCTTTGTATTTTTACGGAGTGTCATGACATTATGAAGATACACGTCGGAACAACGAAGGGCCTGCTTACTCTGGAGCAGCACGGACAAAACTGGAATGTCACTCAGGTCCATTTCTTGGGTATTCCGGTATCAAT
>CAJQNM010000376.1 GCA_905479665.1 uncultured Saprospiraceae bacterium | reverse complement strand
ACGAATGATGATCCATGGAAATGGTGAGCGGGAGATTCCGATCATAGAAAGGCCACGGTTCCAGAGAGGTTTAGGTCGATAGATAATTTCATAAGAACTGTCTTCGAGACCGTTCCAGGTATGGTGGTGGTAGTACTTGGCCATGTCAGAGCATTTTATGGAATGATAGTATTGCAAGCTATTCTTTCTCGCAGCCTCAACATTCTTTTGGGAGTAAAGTGGAGAGTCAATGATGTGGACCCGTCCGTTTGTCGTGAGTAGGGGGACCAGTCGATTGATGAGATGTTTTAGGTCTGGGAAATATTGCAGCGATGCATTTAGAATGATTTGGTCGAAGGAAGCCTGGGGGAAATTTACCTCGTATATGTCACCGGCAAAATGGATTGACTCTGAATTGAAGAGCCTGGCAGCTTGTTTTAATTCTAGATGGTTTACATCCAAACCTAGAAAAATTGGCAAGGGCCCATTCCAGCTCTGTGCTAGCTGATTGATTAGCCATCCATTGCCACAGCCCAGGTCAAGAATTGAACTACTTTCTTGCGAGGAGAGGTATTTATTTAATTTTTGATAGGTGTGTGCCCTTTTACGCCATTCAGAGTGTAGTGGATGTTTTTGTGAAATATAAGGGAGTTCCAAAACCAGATCATCATCCAGAATTCGATCCTCCTTGCGGCGTGCTCTAGCGTAGGAATCCTCGAAGTTTTGCTCATAGGCACCAAGAATAATAGTGCCTTCTTCCACTTCAAAGTCTTTCAAAAATGTCTGAATCATAGGACTATTTGGGATTCCCATTCTGGAATTTTGGGATCTATCTTATTTTTAGATGAAGGTACACAACCCGTACGATAACATTGCGCTGAACTGGTGTGAGAACTCTAACGAGTGAGTCAAGACCAGCTAGGATATTGCTGCTGAGTTTAATGAGGGGGGAGGTACCCATTTGGCAATACTCCGGATCAATGCTTGACTAGCCCCTTCGAGATGATGACTATAGGGTAATTTGCTAAAGCTTCTTTCGATATCATGGAAGGAAGCATGAACCAATAGATGCTGGTCTTCCAGATATGCCAGGTGGCGCAATAGCTCCCTTATTACCGCTTGCTTATTTATGGTACGAAGTCTCGCTATTGAGTGGGTACAAGTCTCAATAGTCGTTGGCTAAGCACAGGCCGAACAACCAGAATAATAGGACTCACCGAAAGCAATGACAGGCTTCCCTAATCGTAAGGCCTCCCAACCCACAGAGCCGGTCAAGGTTGCGACAATTTGAGATGATAGCACGAGCTTTTTCGAAGGTACATCTTGAGCGATAAGCTTTACTTGGGGCATCGAAGATAGCTCCAGATAAAATTGTTTAGATCTGAACTTGCTATTGGCTGGAAAGGTGGGATTGAATTGATTGGGATGTTCCTTAATGTACAATTGCCAACCGGTGGGCAGGCTCGCTACCAGGATCTTCGCAGCATGCAACTGATCAGAGAATTCTTTGGCAAGAGGCATGCTTGTTTTTTCGGGCTGCATGTGCAGCGCAAAAAATATGAATTTGGATCCGAAATCAGGGTCTTCGGTGAGCGAAATATAGTGCCTCAATAATTGATACTGTTTACCTAATATTTTATTCAGTTGGCGACGAAAGGAGTATGCAGACATAGGCGGATGCAAAGCTGCAATGCCATGACCATGCTTCTTGAAGAGAAAGGGTAAAATACCCATCGCGATATTTTTTACACCTGCCTTACCGTAGCGCCAACTCACCATTGCTTTCCGTAGCCAGCTAGTTCCTGCTGCTTTTCTGGTCTCTTTAGCAACCCATGAGTCGAGATAGGAATTTTGACCATCCAGCTTTCTAAGTAGCTCTGGACTTAGTCGCTCTCTGATCATTGCAGCTGAGATACCTTCCAGATAATCTACTGGTGCATGTGGAAGACCGGTTTGATCTACGCAGATAGAAGTGTCCTGAAGGAAATGATTTTCAATTCGAATAACTTTGATTTTTTTGTGGACTAACAAAGCATAAAAAAGGTAGGAGAAGAACGAGTGTGGTGTATCTATGGCTATGACGAGGTTAAACTGATATTTTTTCATAATCTTAGAAAAATGAGTTGTTAGAATTAACAAGAATTTTTCTTTTTCCTCCGATGAGAGACCAAAAACACCAGATCTATCGCAGATTTTGTAAAACATGCTTCTTACGTTACTGAGTTCAGGAGGCATTGGAATCTCGATCTGGTCATTTAGACGCTCCAGAGCTTGTATCTGCTCTCGATAGACGAAGTCTATAGATGAGTGGGCTTCTCCAAGCCTACTCAACTCATCTAGTATTATTTTTCCAGCAGTGGAATGTTGCATATAGTCCTGACCATGAATAAGAAACAGTCTCTCTACTGGAGTATTTCTTACTACGGATTGGAGAACCTCCAAATGAAATAGCTCATGGAAATTGAGGGCTGCACAATTTAGAGAGGTCTTACTTTTCCTGCCTGTTTGCATATAGCTCACGAGTTCACTTTGTCTTACCTGATCAACTTAATTTGCCCTACTCCAGATTGATCTTACCTCTGGGGTACGAAATACCTTTAACTCGTGGCATTAGCTATCTTTGTCAAAGTAAGTTAGCAAATGAAAAAGAGATCAAGAGTTCTGCTCTTTAA
>CAJQNM010000375.1 GCA_905479665.1 uncultured Saprospiraceae bacterium | reverse complement strand
TACCGAAATATACCTCTTCGACATCGTTGGGAAAACCCACAATCGAAAAAATAATATCGGATGAACGAGCCACTCCCGCTGGATTTGGAGCCCACCTCGCCCCCATTTTGAGCAATGGTTGTGCTTTCTTTTTGGTGCGGTTGTAAACAGTGAGACTGTAGCCTGCGTCTATAAGTCTCTTGCACATGGATAGCCCCATCACTCCTGTTCCTATCCAGCCAATTTTTGGTGTCGTTGTCCTACTTGCCATTTGTTTTAATATTCAACTTTAAGCGCACTCCAGAATACGCTCGGTCATGGCTTTCAAAATACAATATCTGAAGATAGTACCCGACTAGAATTTGGGTGTCGAATAGAGAATAGGGATAAATGCCAGTGCTATTTTAGTGTGGATGGACAACTCTTCTGCGAGTTGATCCTCAATCACCCAATCGCGCAGATCACCCTCCCACGATGTAAACATCTCAAACGTCCCCAGATCACTCCTTCTGATAGACCATTCCTCTAAGATGTTGCCATATTTACTTTCTACATCTAGGGTGTGATCAGACGTTCGGACCTCCCACTGCCTCCAATCATCCTTGTGAACGGTGCGGATAGTCACGATGCTATTGTCCGCTCTCAGCTCCCAAAGATTCGCGTCATCTTTCCATTTTACTTTGATCGATCCGACCTCTTCTCCCAGGCGATAGCCCCACTCACTCCAGTCGTTTCGGATACGCCAGCGCATGGTGAGTTCTCCCTCAATGTCTTCATCTGAGGTGTAGATCAGCCATTCTGAAAAAGAGTCGTCATTGCGGGTCGAAAACCCGACCAACTCTTGAGCTAAACCAATGTTGGTCAGCAACAAAATAAAGCAAAGAACCAGCGGAGCTTTCATTTTCATTCTAAAACGAAAATGACAAAGAAAGTTTGCTTTGCTGAAGAAATAAATAATTTTTAGAAGGGAAGATCTCCAGGCGTTTCATCAAAGACGGGCTCATCTTTACTGTCTGGAAAAGCCTCACTGGTGAATGGATCTGCAGCTGGCACAGCGGTTCCGGCCTTTTCCATTTTCCACGCATTCAGATTGGTGAAATATTTTTCATTCCATTCTCGACCTCGCAGATCAAAATGCACCTTGATCTGGTCACCTTCTTTGTATGCATCTACCATCTCACATCGATCTTGTGTGAGCTGAAACTTGATGTACTGCATGTAATTATTGGTGTTGATCTCAATCACAAATTCTCGCGCCTGAAAGGTCGCCGTTTTGTTTTCGGTTTCAAATTTCTTGTGGAGCTTGCCCTCTACTTCAAATGACATATGATTATTCTTTACCCTCCAAAGGTAGGAAAGCTTGCAAAGGATACCTACCCCAGTACCTGGTCATTTTTCCAAAAGCCGATAGATGTCTGTCGGAGTATCACAAACCACGACTCGTTTTCCAGAAAGAGCGATCGGACTGCGCATCAGATCAGGGTTACGCCTCAGGATTTTCACCCAGCTTTCTTCGTCAAATTCTCTTCCTTTAATGTGCAGCCTATAGTAGGGATGAGATTTGTTTAGGAGCTCTTTGGGATTTTTATTGAGTGCCTGAACGATGCGGCGCCAACTTAATTCAGTCGAAGGTGTCTGACCGTACGCATAGGTCTTGACATGCACACTCATTGTCTTGGCGTAAGCGACAGTAGATCGATCGGATCTGGAATCAGGATTGTAGTACACCATAATCTCTCGTTCGTGCGTCTTCATCTCTTCTTTGTTTCTCTATAAGATACGACTTTTTCAACGCGCATGTCCAAGAGCTTCAGCGTTCGCCGGTGTTGACCCTAATATGCTCGAGCAAAGAGAACTCTACCGGTAGACGGAGCACCCGATAAGATACAGGTTCCCTTTTCGGCCTCTTGATCATTCGGTATGCAACGTATAGTTGCCTTTGTTTTTGCCTTGATCTGGGCTTCGGTTTCACTCGTTCCATCCCAATGGGCGGATACAAAACCTTCGTCGAGCAATCGGGTAAAGTCCTCCCAAGTGTCAGCTCGATTCGTTCTAGCCCGCTGAAAGGCCAATGCTTTGGCAAACAAATCCTGTTGGATGGTATCAAGCAGGGCCGAAATGTAGTTGGCCTCCTGGCCCAGATCGACCATCGTCTTCTCTTTGGTATCTCGCCGTGCAATTTCAATCTGTCCTTTTTCCAGATCGCGCTTGCCAATACCAATCCGTACAGGAATACCCTGCAATTCGTATTCTGCAAACTTATATCCAGGCCGCTTCTTGGGATCGTGATCAATTTTTACTGATATACCTTTTCCTTTCAGTTCGGCGGCGATGCGTTCAGCAACCTCCATAATCTCCGGATTCGGCTTTGGGATGGGAACGATGACCACCTGAGTGGGAGCAAGCTTCGGTGGAACCACCAAGCCATCATCGTCTGAATGCGTCATGATCAGCCCACCAACAAGTCGGGTCGACACTCCCCAGGAGGTGGCCCAAACATATTCTTCGCGATTTTCTTCGTTGAGGTATTTGACATCAAAAGCCTTGGCAAAATTTTGCCCTAAGAAATGCGAGGTTCCTGCTTGCAGTGCTTTGCCATCTTGCATCATCGCCTCAATCGTGTAGGTATCCACTGCTCCGGCAAAGCGCTCGCTTGTCGTCTTGCGGCCTCTTATCACCGGCATCGCCATATATTCTTCGGCAAAAGTGGCATAGATCTCCTGCATTTGCAGTGCTTCTTCGATCGCTTCTTGTTTGCTGGAGTGCGCTGTATGACCTTCTTGCCAAAGAAATTCTGCAGTCCTCAGGAACAAGCGAGTGCGCATTTCCCAACGTACCACGTTCGCCCATTGATTGACCAGGAGCGGCAAATCACGATACGACTTGATCCAGTCCTTATAGGTATTCCAGATGATCGTTTCAGAAGTAGGCCTCACGATGAGTTCTTCTTCAAGCTTTGCCTCAGGGTCAACAATCAGCCCAGTGCCATCATCATTCTGTTTTAGTCGGTAGTGAGTGACCACGGCGCATTCTTTGGCAAAACCCTCAACATGTTCGGCCTCTCTACTTAAGAAACTCTTGGGGATAAACAACGGGAAATAGGCATTGACATGTCCAGTCTCTTTAAACATACGATCGAGCTGAGCTTGCATTTTTTCCCAGATTGCAAACCCATGGGGCTTGATCACCATGCATCCACGTACTGCCGAATGATCGGCAAGACCTGCTTTCTTGACTATATCTACGTACCATTGGGCGTAATTATCCGCCCTGCTTGAAATCCCCTTTGCCATCTATCTGCCTTTAAAGCCTTCTTTAGCAGCTACTTAAATAAGTGTTAATAACGAACTTTCTCCTCTGATTTCACGTCATACATAGTGTAAAAGCTTTTGAAAGTGGTGAATTCAGACTTAACGATTCGGAAAGTGAACTTTAATGGATCATTAACAGGAGAACACCGCCAAAAGTAATAAATTAGAGGACAGAGAGAGTCTCGGTAACTATAGCTTAAAAACAAAAATTATGACAAAGCACATTTTTAGAATTGGCACCTTCATCATGGTAGCCCTGGTTGGTTCCACCAGCCTGATGGCCCAATTCGACGACATTTATTATGATCCCAACAACACGGCCAGCTACGATGTAGATGAGGTTGTTTACGTTGAGGACAACGACGATTACGTCACGGATGAGTACTACTACGATGACGATGAGTATGATTATTACGATGGAAATGATGATTATACATATTCGAGCCGCATTCGGAGATTTAATCGACCTGCGGTTTCCTTCGGATTTTTCAATCCCTACTACAGCGATCCTTTTTACTACAGTGCTGGTCGGGGATTTTACGATCCATTCCTAAGTCCATACAGCTACAACAATCGCTTCAATAGAGGTTTCTACAGCCCGTACCGAAGCTTTGGAAGATCTAGCTTTTACAGCCCATACGGCTTCAATCGCTTTGGTCGGGGCTACAATCCTTACCGTTCTTTTAACTCCTACGGAGGTTATGGTGGATATGGATTCGGAGGAGCATCTTATCTAGACTGCGTATTCGGTGTGACTCCCGTATACGGAGGCAACAGAGGACTTTCTTCTAACGTCTACGGAGGATCATATAATGGCAGCAGTGCTTCTGGAAACAACACCTATTATGGTAGCAGACGCACAGGTACAGTCAGAACTTCTTCTCGCGAAGGAGCACGTACGTCACGAGCTTCCACTCCTAGCTCTAGTAATAGCAGAGTAAGTACTGCTACTCCTCGCACTGCTGAAAGTGCCCGCTCAAGAGGCATTACGCGCTCTTCAGCTCGCACCAACACTGCGACAAGAAGTTCTTCACGAACAGCCGTAGGCCGAAGTAGTGATGCCCGGAAAACCTATACAGGTTCAACCCGCACCACAACGCGTACAGCAAGACCGAACGTAGCTCCTCAGCGCAGCAGTACTCGT
>CAJQNM010000374.1 GCA_905479665.1 uncultured Saprospiraceae bacterium | reverse complement strand
TCAGCACGAATGTCTTGAACAATAGCCTCTAATTTTTCAGTACGTCTAGCACCAATGACAACCTTTGCACCTTTTTTAGCAAGTAAGCGAGCAGTAGCTACACCTAAACCACTACTTGCACAAGTGATAACAATAACTTTATTTTCTATATTATTCATACAAGTAACCTTCAACCTATCTGTCAATCATATTTGAGGGTTAAGTATTACAGCCTTGTTAGGTATAATAAATGAATAATATTGTCTTTCAGAATTCCTATTTACGGAATAATTACCATAACACAGGATTGACATGCAGAACAAATTGGAAATGATGCGTATCTTTTGTGTCGCAGCAGAGTCTCGAAATTTTAAAGAGGCAGCAACTCAGCTGGGTATTTCCCCACAGGTAGTGACACGGGCAATAAAAGAGCTAGAAGAGCAGCGCGGAGAGATTCTGTTCTACAGGAGTACTCGACAAATTAAAATTACTGCTGATGGTGAGCGTCTGGCAAAGCAAGCACGTTTTGCGGTGGAATCGATCGATGCTTTGCTTGTAAAAGACACCAAGGAAAAACGAGATGAAATGCGTGGGACTGTCCGCCTTACTGTGTCGTCTGTGTTAGGGCGTAAATTGGTAGTACCTGCACTAGCAGAATTTGCCACACGTTATCCAGATATTGTCGTGGATTGTGTGCTAACAGACTCACACTCGGATGTGATCGATGAGCGGATAGATATCGGGATCAGATTTGGATTTTTGCCGGACAATCGATATGTGGCAAGGGAATTGGCTAAAGTGAAATTTTATTCTGTTGGTACGCCAGAGTTAATTGATAAGGTTGGAATGCCCAAAAAAATTATTGACCTTGATAAATACCCTCTAACAGCACTAGTCGATCATAAAACAGGGCGTTACTGGCCATGGACATTCACCGAAAGTCGAAGCTTTACGCCATCAAAGCCCCGTTTTATTACAGATGATCTAGAAGCTGAATTTCAAGCTATTCTCGCTGGCGTTGGATTCGGACACATGCCTGGATTTCTAGTTTTGCCGTGGCTTAGGAGTGGTAAGCTCATTCATATACTTCATGAGGAAACCTCTCCCGTTTGGCGCCTGTATTTATATCGTCCACAGCGGGGCCCGACACCTTTGCGAATCCGAGCATTGTTTGATTACTTAGTGGAAGTGCTGGGCCATATAGAAACTTGAATCAGATAAGACCATCATGTATCTAGAGTAACTACAATTTTTCCTATTTGCTGATTTGATTCAAGATAGCGCTGAGCGTCATGCATGTCCTCAAAGTTAAAGCAACGGTCGATCACTGGACGAAGATATCCTGCACCTATACTGCTCAGAATAAATCGTCTGGCTTGCTCCCTTAGAACAGGGTCATGGAGAACCTCAAGGAACAAAAAACCTCGCATGGTTAAGCTCTTGCGTAATGCAATTTTAAGGGGAAATGGTGTATTCTCCGGGCTAAGTGCACCATGCATAACCATAGTTCCTGCCACAGACATCGCTTTTGCAATCTGTTCGATATGTGGCCCTCCTACAGCATCGAAGGCGACATCAAGATGTTCTCCACCCAAACGTAAAACAAGCGCCTCATACAAATCTGGTTCATCTTCACTGGCTATAACATCTTTAACACCGAGATCCAGCAAACGTTGCTTTTTCTCTATCGTCTGTGTACTTGCAATGACCTTAGCACCCGCTGCTTCAGCTATCTGTATCGCAGCCAGTCCTACGCTACTTGAAGCTGCTGTGATCAAGATCGTTTTTCCTTTCGATAATCCACCGGCATGGATTACACCACCCCAAGCCGTCAAATACTGCATCCAGATTGAAGAAGCTTCTTCCCAGCTTAAGCTATCGGGTTTGTGAACTAAAAAATTTTCTGGAATCAGAAGCTTGTCCGCATATGTCCCATATTTGGCGAGATTGTCAGTAGGAAGAATCGATACTGCATCTCCTGGAGAAAATTGGCGTACACCTTCACCTACCGCAAGAACTATGCCTGCTCCCTCATATCCCAGACGAGAAGGGAATACTGCCTTTTGAATATAAGTACCACGCCGAAACATTACATCAGCTCGGTTGAGTCCGATCGTTTTCATCTGTATTAGAACTTCTCCTGCGGCTGGTAAAGCAACAGGAAGTGTTTCTAATGTCAGAACATCTGTATCTCCAATACAATTGAAGCGCCAAGTCTTGGCCTGAAGTGCGTTAAATGACATCGATAACTACCTTAATATTGGCAGAGCGATCTTGAACAGCATCATGAGCCTCAATCGCTTGGTCTAGAGTAAAATGACGAGGATCAACAATAGGACGCAGTTTACCTTCCTCAACGAGACGAGTCGCGGTCTTAAGGACATCACCATGATGAGCACGGCGATTGCCTGTTAACGTCGGCATTAGGACGAATACGCCAGACACTGTGGCACTCCGTAGAGATGAATTCGCTAAATTATGATTGCCAAATGCAGCACAGCTGGTGATGTGGCCATAGTGAGTCGTCATGGAAAGTGACGCTTCGAGTACTGGACCACCCACAGTGTCGTAAACAATGTTAAAACCTTGACCCTCAGGGCTTGCAGCAATAATGTCATCGGAAGATGCTGTTGTGTAATCGAGAGGTGTTGCACCGAGTTCTGAAATCAGTGATTGATCAGCTGTACGACCAGTCGCCCAAACATTTGCATCAAGTGCTTTTGCAAGCTGAACCGCCATATAACCAACGCCACCAGCACCACCTTGAACAAGTACAGTTTGCCCTGGTTGGACCTTCGCACTATCCACTAAACCTTCCCAAGCGGTGAGGAACGTCAATGGTAGTACTGCTGCCTCGCGCATAGAGATATTCCGTGGCTTTAATGCGATCAGATCAGCATCTACTGCAACATATTCTGCTAAAGATCCTTGAAGACCACGAACGCCACCAATCAGACCGTAAACTTCATCTCCGACGTTGAAGTGAGTGACACCTTCACCAACAGCAGTTACAACTCCAGCCATATCCGTGCCTAACACGGCAGGAAGCTCTGGCATAGCATATGGTGCTTCACCAAGACGAATTTTATAATCAATAGGGTTTACACCACTGGCATGAATACGTACTAGAACTTGCCCAGCCTCTGGTTGAGGTATAGGGAGTTCTACACGTTTAAATTCATGATCACCGAAATTTTCTAGGATAAGCGCATTCATCATCTTACTCATAGTTGTTCCTTATTTTTAACTGGGGAATGATATGCACAATACCAAAGTAAATTAATCCAATAAATGATATTTATAGGATTTAATAATTCCTAAATAATGAATAATAAATATTATCTGCTCACTAAAGAAGTGGGGTTCAGCAGATGCTTACCAAAAAAAAAGAGATCTACACAGACCTCTTTTTTATTTGGGTTTAATACGTGAAATTATTGTTGAGTGCCATCTTCATTTAGAATTTTCCCTGTGTGCTTTGGTTTAATTAAAGGTGCAGTCGGACGCGGTCCTGTATATTGCAAGCCGATACCAGCATAGACATCATCTGCTGCAATTTCAGTTCCAAAACGTTTTTTGTCTAGTTCTCGGATTTCTTGGCTAATGTCTTCAATATTACTCTGGTCAACACCCAGCTCTTCTAAAATTGCACCGCCAAATAGCATTGCCGACTCGAAGGTTTCGCGTATCATGTAATCCACATTTTGTTTTACTAAATGCAGCGCATGCTCACGGTCATAAGAGCGAACCAGTAACTTGGCCATAGGAAATTCATGTTGCACCAACTCTACAATCTTATTCGTCGTTTCTTTGTGGTCTACGCAAACAACAATGGCTTCAGCCGTATCTGCTCCAGAGGCATGTAAAATATCTAAACGAGAACCATCGCCATAATAAA
>CAJQNM010000373.1 GCA_905479665.1 uncultured Saprospiraceae bacterium | reverse complement strand
TTGTCGATGGCGTGCGTGTTTTCAGCTCATCTTTGATTCCTCAATCCGAGATTGATCAGATGCAGGTCATCACCGGCGGTATCGAGGCTCGCTACGGCGATGTGACTGGGGGTGTCATTTCGATTACGACCAAGGGACCTTCAAATAAACTGAGTGGAGGTCTTGAGGTAGAGACTTCCGAATACCTGGACGCTTTCGGCTACAACGAAGCCAATGGATACCTCAGTGGCCCCATATTACGCAACAGAAAAGGGGAGTCGATCTTAGGTTATCGACTGGCCGGACGCTACCGCCATTTTGATGAAGATCAACCTTCTGCAGTACCACTGTATGTTGCCAAGCCAGATGTGCTGCGCCAGCTTGAGGAAAACCCAACCAGAAATGTCCTGGGCAGTGGGTTTGCCAGTGGTGAGTTTTTGCATAGCTCCGAAATCGATCAGGTAAAGGCAAGACCCAATAACGACTTAGAGAACTATGACATCACGGCAAAACTAGATGCGAGGATCAGTCGAAATATAGATTTGAGCATATCTGGAAATTACAGAAACTTAAAAGATAGGATTATTCCCAGCACTGCTTGGCTGCTGCTCAATTACGAAAACAATCCTTTTGACTATGACACCCGTGCGCGAACCAATCTGCGGTTTCGGCATCGTATCGGTGGTGATCCTGCTCCAGGCACCAATCCACTTTTGCAAAACTTGGCTTACAATATTACGCTGGGCTATGAGCGGGCAGACGGAAACACGGAAGACCTTCGTCACGAAGACAATCTCTTTCGCTACGGTCATGCCGGCACTTTCGATTTTGCTTGGTTGCCCGCAGAAGGCGAATCGCAATACTCAGGAGGTGTAAATGGCATTGCCCACGCAGGATTTCTGCAGACTCTGAGTGAGCCCTTTACCCCATCGATTTACAACCCCGTTTTGGCCAACTACAATAGAGAGATTGATCAAGGCGACTTTGGTAGTTACCGCACCACCAATGGTTTTCGTTCAGGTTCTTTTGAATCCCTGTGGGGTATTCATAGTAATGTAGGTTCAGTCTACAACCGCTTCAACAAATTTGAGCAAGAGCGCTATTCGGCAAATCTCTCGGGATCTTTTGACCTTGTGCCGGGTGGCTCAGACAAGGGTCGTCACTCGATCAGTTTTGGTGTAAATTATGAGCAATCGACCGAGCGCTCTTGGTCTATAGCTCCATACAACCTTTGGCAGGTGGCCCGCCTGCAAGCCAATCGACACATCATCGGTGTTGATACCACACAGATTATCGGAGAGTTTCAAGGACTTAATGTTCCGGTGGCATTCGAAGAGTTTCAAAAGCTCACCACCAATTTTGAAGGCCGGCAGTTTTACAAAAATATTCGGGATCGACTGGGTGTTCCGCTTACAGACTATGTCAATGTCGATGGCCTCAACCCAGACGACCTCTCGCTCGATTTATTTGCCCCGCTTGAGCTCACCGATCAGCGCATTGTAAGCTACTATGGCTACGACTATCTCGGCAACCGTACCAGCGATGACGTTGGCTTCAATGACTTCTTTACCGGTCGCGATGCCAACGGTGATCGCAATTTTCTTATCGGACCCAACCAACCCATCTACCAGGCAGCCTACATCCAGGATAAATTCAGTTTTAAAGACATCATATTTAGAGTGGGCCTGCGAGTAGACCGCTTTGACGCCAATACCAAAGTGCTACGTGATCCTTTCTCCTTGTATGAGGTGATGAATGCCGGCACCTTTTACGACCGAAATGGTGGGAGTAAGCCCAGCAATGTCGACGATGATTTCAAAGTGTATGTCAATGGCGAAGGGTCAACTGAGGTCAGGGCGTATCGCCAGGATGATCAGTGGTACTTTGCCAATGGCACTCCCGCCAATGATGGCAACGTCATATTTGGAGGCGAAATCGTCTACCCCCAGCTTTATGATGAACGAGTCAATGACATCAAGAACGATGCCTTTGATGTCAACCAATCTTTTGAAGACTACACGGCTCAGATTAATTGGATGCCGCGTATCGCTGTCTCGTTTCCGATTTCCGATGTAGCAAATTTCTTTGCGCACTACGACGTGCTCGTACAAAGACCACCGTCTAGCAACGTGGCGACACCACTGACCTGGTATTACTTCGAAAACGATCAGTTTAATCAAAACAATCCTCTGCCAAATTCCAATCTTAGACCTGAGCGCACCATCGATTACGAAGTTGGCTATCAGCAAAAATTGTCAAACTCATCGGCACTCAAAATAAATGCATACTACAAGGAGCTGCGTGACATGCTCCAGCAGCAAACGTTCTTATTTTTGCCATCACCGATCGGATCGTACGTGACGGTAGGCAATCAAGATTTTGGCACCATCAAGGGATTTTCTTTTCAGTACGATCTACGTCGTACCAGCAACACCACCTTTCAGGCCAATTACACCTTGCAATTTGCCGATGGCACAGGATCTGATGTCAATTCACAAGCGGGTCTCACCACTCGGGGCAACCTACGTACCCTCTTCCCTCTCGATCGTGATGAGCGTCATGCCTTTAAATTTACCTTTGATTATCGCTACGGCTACGGCAAGACCTACAACGGTCCACGTCTTTTCGACATT
>CAJQNM010000372.1 GCA_905479665.1 uncultured Saprospiraceae bacterium | reverse complement strand
AATTTACGGTCGTGCAACAAATGCCGAGCTGGATTGATCAGCCCCATGTGACACAACATCCTATTTATTATCAAAGTGGCTCAGATACCATGGTGCTTATTCATTCGGAGTTTGGTTTTTCTCGAGTGACTCCAGACCGAGACTCATTAATCAATGCGGGGACATACCAGATTTTCTCTTGTGTAGAAAATGATCTGATCGTAAAAAACGGTCAGGGCCAACCTGCTTATGGATGGCGTACTGATGGTGCATGGCATGATCTTACATCTCAGAATAAATTGGTCAGCGATGGAAAATTGGATTCCAAAGATCGAGCGGTCTTGCTGCGAGATGTAAACGGGATCGACGTGCCCAGTGGGCGCGGCTCCATCCGCTGGAATCCATATCGCAATAAATGGATCGCCATCTTTGGGACCAAGGATATGTGGTACAGCGAGGCCGATACACCTATTGGCCCTTGGACGTATTGTACTCGAGTGGCAACGCACAAGCAATTTTATTATAATCCGGTGCATCATGATTTTCTAGACCAAGATGCGGGAAGATTAATTTTCTTCGAGGGTACCTACACAAAGTTTGTTTCGCCCGAACCTCCGGTACCACGCTACAATTACAATCAAGTACGCTATGAGCTGGATCTTACACAAGAGGAACTAAACTTGCCTCAACCGGTGTACCGAGCTCTGCGCCAGGGCGAGGTTCTGCATCTGCGAGGAGGGCAAGTGCGGGAGGACGATGAGGTTTTAGGAATTCCTTTTTACGCGCTCGATCGACCTGCACCGGGCAATGTCAGTACACCGCTCTATGCTGGTCAAGCAGGTGAATTAAGTCTTGATGGAGGGAATAATCAGACACCTTTGTGCTACATGATAAAGAGTGAAGTGGCTTCTGAATCGAGCTGGGAAGGAGCTTGGGACTGCCGGATATTTTTTGAATCATTTGACAATGCGGTTACGATTGATCTCGAGCCCACCAAGAATGGATGGGTGTTGACACCTTCCAGCAGCGCCTTTCAGTTTTCTGATCTGCGCATTATGGGGGATAGTATTTCAACGACCTTAAGCCATGATGAATATCAGTATTTGCTGACGGCAACCAATCGCAATGGCACTTTGCAAGGTGAATGGAAGCGGCTGGATATGAATCGACGTGCAAAGTGGGAAGGTGTAAAGCACCAGTTGGATTGGGAATATAAATACAGTCCCGATTTACAGCCTCTTTTTCGTTGGTTAAAAAAAGATGGCACGCAGACCTTGGCTCTTGAAAAAATACCTGATTCGGATTTACTCAAGGGGGCTCCCGTAGGGAAAGTTTGGAGCAATCCCACCAGCACCGTAACTGCTGATTTTGGGATGAAACCACTGCTCTAGCGTTTCGTCACAGAATCGCTACTTTTGGACGAATGTCTGAACAATTGAACATAGGTGAAGCGGTGCTAGTAGAACTTGCGATCGATCACGACAGCCCGGTTCCTCTGCATCGCCAAGTAGAAGAATTGTTCCGAGACTTGATCAAGCGCCCAGAATTTCAAAACGGAGCCTTGCTGCCGCGAGAGGTAGACATTGCAAAACGACTGGGTATATCTCGAAATACCGTGAGACAGGCTACCAATAAATTGGTGCACGAGGGCCTGCTGGATCGCAAAAAGGGCGTCGGAACTACTGTGTCGAAGTTTTCCTACACTTCAAGGCTTGACAATTGGTTTAGCTTTTCGCGTGAGATGGAGGATAAGGGACTTCAATCGCAAGATTTTAGTTTAAGTGTCTTGCATGTACCTGCAAGCAAAGAAGTCGCACAAGCTTTACAAATCGAAGAAGGCCGTGAGGTAGTGCAACTCGAGCGCCTAAGAGGGCTTGAAGACGGACCTTTTGTTTTCTTCATCTCCTATTTTCACCCACGCATCGGGATCACCGGCAATGAGGATTTTAGTCGTCGCCTCTATGAAATAATCGAGACCGAATACGCAACTGTCCCCTCGCTTTCGCGCGAAGAAATTAAGGCCATGAACTGTCCGGCAGCGTTGGCCAAGAAATTAAAAATCAAAAAAGGTGACGCGGTACTCTACCGCAAACGAATCGTCTGCGATCCAGGGGATAGACCTATCGAATACAATCTAGGCTATTATCGTGCGGATCGTTTTGCCTACTCCATCGATATCCGTAGATAACTTGATGTTCAGGTTGTGCAAGCCGAAATAAATGACGACATTGAATATGTTCATACATATGAACATATTGCCTCCTGAAGAATGCCAATTTGTAAGAATCAATACTGCTTTTTGATCCTGCTGCTGCTTGGTCTCGGATCATGTGAAGATGAGGTGACTATACCTACTGGAGCATTGACTCCTCAGGGGGTAGTTCTTGCCGGATCATGGAAGGTGAGTCGCGTCATGCAAAATGGATTTGACCTGAGTGCTCAGTTTGATTTTAAGGAGGTTCGGTTGGATCTTGCGATGGATGGTGACGCACCGACGACGTATACTTTACAGCGCGGCAAGGCACCTTTTCCGGTAGCCAGCGATGGCACCTGGTCGTATGATGACATAAATTACCCCACGACGATCATGTTTACTGACGCACAAACAGCACGTGAGATCGATTTTGATAAACCTCCGATTTCGACGGATAAGCGTTTTGTACTTTCCTTTTCATTGGGTTGCTCAGATAATATTTACACATACGAATTCATCCGACAGTAAATATGCGCCAAACGTTCATAGCCATATTTGCTCTTCTCCTTCTAGTGCTCGCTAGCTGTATCGAAATTCTAAATTTCTCTCAACCCTCGACTGCCGTAGTTAATGAAGAAATCACCACGACCTTTGACGTAAAAATTACCAATGAATTTGGCTCAATTATGGTCTTTGCTTTTTTAGCACCATTGTCGTGGAAGCCCCGAGAAAATACGACTGTATCCTATCAAAGTGACCAAGGCAATAGCACCTTTAGCCTGATGCCCGACGATGAAGTGGATGCCGAAAATGAATTGCCTTGGAAACAGCAAATTACTGATCGAGTGGGCATTGGCAATAATTATGGCGAGGTTGGGTGGGTCGTATTTAAAGCGGACGTGGTCAATCCCATACCGGCCGGTACAAATGAAAACAATCCGATCGTGGCGACCGTAACCGTCAAGACCAAAGTGGGTGCGAGCAATGTGATAACCAGCCTTGGGTATTTTGTGGGCTAAGCTGAATTTGGATACCTCAATGATGATTCCAATAAGGATGTGTGGTTTGAGGAAGCCTGCATTGAGATTACGGGTGCCTCAGGACAGCCCCAAAATCTGTGTGGCGAAGCACCTCGCCAGCTCATCTCTTTACCTACCTATACCTTTCGAGATCTCCTGAATATCCGCTTTGATGCCAATGAGAACGAAACAGCCCTCATCGGTGCAAATTCAGTACACCTGTGTGCCAGCGCAGTGCTAGAAGACGGCACCACAGTGCGTTGCGATCTAGATGAAAGTACGCGAATGCAAATGGTGGGTCCCGATATCTGGGAAATTGTCATCTGGCCACCAAGCTATTTTGGGCTGGCAGATGATGCTGCGATTCTGGAGATTCTGGTCAATTTTCAAGACAACTCGGGTGCAACGGTGGTGCGTAATCCAGACGAAAATGATTTTCAAATCCTTGAAAAATGTTTTTAGTGGAAAGACATATCAAGGTTTTCCTGGTGGGGGCGATGCTTCTGATGTCTACCTGGATTACTGCACAAGACATTCAGGTATCGGGCATCGTAATCGAGCAGGAATCAGGTGACCCACTAATCGGGGTCAATGTGACCCTTAAGGATGCGGTAGGAGGCACTACGACCGACCTGGATGGCAGCTATGTGCTGACGGTGCCCAGCGAAGCAATTCTGGTCTTCAGCTACATTGGCTACGAAAGTCAGGAGATCGCAGTGGCCGGTTCCAGCACAATTGACATTGCACTTCTGGGAGAAGCGGAAGCCCTTGAGGAGATTGTTGTCGTTGGGTATGGTGCTCCGGTGAAAAAGCGCGACCTGACTGGATCGATTACCTCTATCAGATCGGAAGATTTGCAGGCGGTACCGGTGATCTCTGCTGATCAGGCCTTGCAAGGCCGGGCCGCTGGCGTATTTGTCCAACAAAATTCGGGTGAGCCTGGAGCCACCACTTCCATTCGTATCCGAGGGACGAGCTCGATCAGTGCGGGCAACGAACCCCTCTACGTGATCGACGGCATTCCGATTTTGACCCAGACCGGCGATATCGCTAGCTCCGCCTCAAAGGGTACTGCGCAAAATCCCTTGTCGACTATAAATCCCAATGACATTGAGTCGCTCGAAGTTTTGAAGGATGCCTCTGCCGCTGCGATCTATGGTGCGCGTGCTGCAAATGGCGTGATCTTAATCACCACCAAGCGAGGCAAAGCCGGTAAATCGAAGGTGGAATTTAATTATTACCATGCGCAGCAAGAGGTACGCAAACCGTACCAATTACTGAATGGCGAGCAGTATGCTCAATTTGTCAACGAAGCCAATTTTTATGCAGGCAACGGAAGAGTTTATTCCAATCCGGCGGCTTTTGGAGAAGGTACTGATTGGCAAGATGAAGTTTTTCGCCAGGCACCCATTTCTAATTACGAGCTCTCGGTAAACGGTGGCAATGAGAAAGCCCAGTATGCCATTTCTGGAGGATATTACGAGCAAGAGGGGATCATCGTTGGTTCGAATTTTCGACG
>CAJQNM010000371.1 GCA_905479665.1 uncultured Saprospiraceae bacterium | reverse complement strand
CGAGCTATGATTTTTGCCCCGATGGCTGCTTGAATGGCGATGACAAATTGCTGCCGTGGCAAGAGCTCCTTGAGTCGCTTGCAGATCTTACGTCCGAAAGAAGCGGCTTTGTCTCGATGGACTAGGGCGCTGAGAGCATCTACAGGCTCACTGTTGAGCTTGATATCCATCTTGACCAAGTCAGAAGCGCGGTAGTCAATAGGGGCGTAGTCAAAACTAGCGTAGCCACGGCTGATTGATTTGAGCCGGTCGTAAAAATCAAAAACAATCTCTGCCAGCGGGAGCTCGAAGGTGAGTTCGACACGCTCAGTGGTCAGGTATGATTGTTTCGTCATGATGCCCCGTTTTTCCATGCACAGCTTCATAATCGTACCAAAGTACTCTGGCTTGGTGATGATTTGAGCTTCAATGTAGGGCTCCTCGATTTTCAGGAGCAGGGTGGGATCGGGCAGTTCTGTGGGAGTGTTGATCACAATGGGCGTGTCCGGCTCTCTCCTGATGTAGCCAACGTACGATACATTGGGGATGGTGGTGATGACTTCTTGATCAAACTCACGACTGAGTCGCTCCTGAATAATCTCAAGGTGGAGCATGCCGAGAAATCCGCAGCGAAATCCAAAACCAAGAGCCACCGAAGATTCCGGCTCAAAGACCAATGATGCATCGTTTAGCTGGAGTTTTTCCAGACTATCTCGGAGATCTTCAAAATCATCATTGTCGATGGGAAAAATACCGGCAAAGACCATGGGTTTCACATCTTCAAAGCCATGGATCGCTTCTGCACAGGGCCGCTCGGCTAGCGTAACCGTGTCGCCGACCTTTACCTCCTTAGATGCTTTGATCCCAGTGATGACATAGCCTACATTTCCAGCGTAAAGTTCTTTCTTAGGGATTTGATCGAGGCGCAAAATGCCGATTTCATCTGCCTGATACTCTTTGCCGGTATTCATAAACCGAATCATGTCTCCTTTTCGAAGGTGGCCATTCATGATTTTGAAATAGACGATCACGCCACGGAAAGAATTGAAGACCGAGTCAAAAATGAGCGCCTGCAGTGGTGCCTTGGGGTCACCTTTGGGCGCAGGAATCCGGTCCACGACGGCAGCCAGGATCTCTGGTACTCCGCGACCAGTCTTGCCACTAGCAAGAATGATCTCTTCGTGTTTGCAGCCAATCAAATCAATAATCTGATCGGAGACATCCTCAATCATTGCACTGTCCATGTCGACCTTGTTTAAGATCGGAATGATTTCGAGATCATGCTCGATTGCGAGGTATAGGTTAGAGATTGTCTGGGCCTGAATGCCTTGCGAGGCATCCACCAGAAGCAATGCACCCTCGCAGGCAGCAATCGAGCGGGAGACCTCGTAGCTAAAATCGACGTGACCTGGGGTGTCTATGAGATTGAATGTGTACTGCTGGCCATCTGTATGCTTGTACTCCAACTGAATCGCGTGGCTTTTGATCGTTATGCCTCTTTCACGTTCGATATCCATATCGTCGAGGGCCTGATCTTTCATGTTACGCTGAGAGATCGTAGATGTCTCTTCGAGCAGGCGATCGGCGAGTGTACTTTTGCCGTGATCAATATGAGCGATGATGCAGAAATTGCGGATGTCTTGCATATGGGTGTAAAGATAGGAGAGAGTTCGAGACTACGAGATTTCGAGAGATCGAGATTTTGAGAGTTCGAGACACCGAGATTTCGAGAGTTCGAGACTGAGAGATGACGAGACTGAGAGATGACGAGACTGCGAGATGACGAGACTGCGAGATTTCGAGATAACGAGACAGGGAGAGAAAGAAGACGAGTTGAACCTTGAACCCTTTTTTGAACTTTGAACCAGCTCAAAGCTCAAAGCTCAAAGCTCACAACTCAGTTCCACCAGACCGCGTACCCTTTTTTTCGCAGCTCTTCGGCAAGCTGGCCTTCCATCTCGATGGCATCTGCTCGTGTCATCGGATTGAGATGGCGGTAGAGGCTCGGGCGCAGATATTTGCCATACTTTTCCACAATCCAGGATGAGATTTTGTGGCCCTTTTTGGACCGTCCTGCCGATTTGTGAATGCGCAGTCTTTCTTGCGGGGTCTTACTTGTCATGCCTACGTATAGACAATCTAACATGCCCTGATACTGTGGATTGGCTTGTCGAAATTTCCAATTGTCAGTCCAGACGCTTCGGTCGAGCTCGACGACATATACATGGTGAGATAGCTCCTTTCGATCTAGAGGCACCGAGTAGGCTTTCGCATTTACTAGTGAATTTGCACTCGCTGAACAGATCGGCTGCCTTCCAGACGCGCTTCCAACACATAGAGGCCGGGAGGCAGTTGCGTATGCACCGGAGTGCGTGCGGTAAATGTTTTGGTTTGCACGTCAAGCTGCTGACCCAAAATGTTGAACAGATAAAGTTCGCCTGTGCGTCCCACGGCTGCGGCCGGTATTTCAAGGTAGAACTCACCTTGATTTGGATTGGGGGCAACGATTAGATTTTGCAGCACACCGAATTCGCGTGCCGCGGTTGTGCCGCCCACCTGACCGACGAAGTAGCTCAATGTACAATCATTGTCGTCGGTGATGTCTAGCGTGTAAAGTCCGGGGTCTAAACCTCTGGGATCCTGAATGGAAGCCACTGCATTGCCACCGGTGAGCCATAAATATCGATACGGTGGTGTGCCACCAAATACGCTGACATGGGCATCCGATTTTGCGCCACCACCAACAATAGAGTCGAGGCGAGCAAAAATCTCCACTGGTTCTCCGACAAAGAAATCAAAGTTGAAATTGCACTCCGTAGTATCCTCTACAGACACACTATAATTTCCAGCTGAGAGGCCGATGCTCGCACCGGTGGTCTGACCATTACTCCAACGGTATTGGTAATTTGAAGAGCCATTGGACACGACAACTGTGGCAGAACCATCGTTTTCACCTGCACAAGAAGCATCGGTTACGAGGACATCTGCCCTGATCCAGGGACGCACCATCAGCTCTATCGTACATGAGGCTCGCGATCCATCAGAGGATGCGTAGTTGTATGTTTCGGTATGATTGCCTTCGGGAAATACCTTTCCTGATCCTCGTCCGACCAAACTTGTAGTCGATCCTTGAGGACAGTTATCAATGATCTGAGGCACGGCATAGTTTACGATGCCATTGCAGGGTTGTACAAATAGGGAGGTATCGGGGCAGGCAAAGCGCGGACTCATTGTATCGAGTACGGTGACTTCGATTTCACGGCGCGACATGTTGAGCGCTTCGTCAATAACCGCAAATTCGACAAAATTGCGTCCCAGCTTACTGCAGTCAAATTCCTCTTCGCTGAGCTGTATTCCGAGTATGGCGCAATTGTCAAAACTACCAGAATCGACTTGTTGAGCTGTGAGAAATCCAGTGCCATTGTCGCCGAGATAAACTTCGAAGACTTCAGAGCGGATGCGGGCAATAGGCGAGACAGGATCACTAACGGTCACCATGCCTCCGGCCGTGGCAGAACAGCCGAGTTCATCGGTGACAGTCACTTCATAGCCGCCGCTGACCAGGTTGGTTAGATTTTGGGTGGTATCTCCAGTATTCCATTCGAAGGTGACAGCACCTTGAGCGCGCTCGACCAGTAAATTTACTCGGCCATCGGCATTTTCGTTGCAGGTTGTGGCTTCTATATTGATAGCGAGGAAGAGTGCACAAGTAGGTACTGTCAGATTAACATCTCCAGCAGCCTGGCAGTTATTTGCATCGACTACCTGTATGGAGTAGTCTCCCTCTCCGACATCACTTAGTTCGACTCCGGCAGTGCCATCGTTCCAGATATAGCTGTATGGTGGCACTCCGCCCGTCACATTGGCAATGATTGATCCATCCGTGGCCATCGATGTGGAAGGTGTGTTGCGCAAGAAAGCAACGGTGAGCACATCTGGTTCAGCTACCAAAATAGGTTCCGTATCAAGTGTATTGCCCAAATTGTCGGTGATGCGACAGGAGTAGAGACCTGCTGGAAGGTCAGATAAGTCTTGTGTGGTCTCCGAATTGGACCAGAGATAGGTAAATGAAGTGGCCGGGCCACTGACTGCGATATCTATGGCTCCGTCTGTTTCTCCATTGCAAGAGATATCTCTCACACTCGTGAGGGAAAATTCGATCATGCTATCGACTGGCATCACACTGTCTACCGGCTCAAAGGAGCGGACGAATTCGATCAGTTCTTCTGCAGTGCTGCGACCGAGGGTGGTCATTACGCGATCGGGGTGTACTCCGTAAATGGTGGGCAAAGCATCGGGTCGATAGGCATCATTGAGCACTGAGGTGTCAATAATGGGGTAGGAGGTGCCACTCACAAAATCTCCTGCACTGGCACTGGTGTTGCCCATCAGGTCTGCGAGTCCCATGTTGATGTCTTTTTCGATGAAGAGGACCATCGCCTCATCAGAGCCATCGGGACCATGGAGGGTATAGAAGTCTTCTAGGGCATTCGTGCTGTGGTAGCCGAAACAAAGAGGGCACCAGGCAGCCGAAAAGTCAAGGATGACCGTTTTGCCTTGATCCAAATAGCTGTAAAGATGATGTTGATTGCCATTGATGTCGGTGACGTTAAAGTCAGTGGCGATCGAGCCCGAGGGAAGTTGGGCAAGGGCAGATGGCAAGAGGAAAAGACACGCCATGAATGTCAATGCGATATTTTTCATATCCGAACTTTTAAGAAACAGCACCTATAAGTTATCTCACAAAAGGTAAGGTCGCAAAGACTGAGGTGTACTTTAACGCCCTTGGTAATACATATTACATAAAGATAGTATTTATTTAGATATGATAATGTGTGTGTTATGTATTAGTCTATAGGTTAATGTGAAGGGAAGAAGGGAGGAAGGGAAGAAGGGAGGAAGGGAGGAAGGGAGGAAAAGAGGAAATGGAGGAAATGGAGGAAAATGGAGGAAATGGAGGAAAAGGAGGAAATGGAGGAAATGCGGAAATGAGGAAAATGGAGGAAATGGAGGAAATGGAGGAAAAGTGGAAAAGAGGAAAAGTGCAGGTGTGGCTCATACCAATGTGGCTTGAACTCACAGGCGGCAGGAGTATGTGAGTATTATACGGAGGCTGCGCATCCATTGCGCTTATGGTAGATCAAGTCAACGAATGAGTGAATGGTAGCCGCCGGATCCTTTCCGGCGGTGAATTGGTCAGGGAATGGATAAATGGAGGAAAAGAGGAAATGTGCAGGTGTGGCTCATACCAATGTGGCTTGAACTCACTGGCGGCAGGAGTATGCGTGTAATAGACGGAAGCTGCGCATCCATTGCGCATATGGTAGATCAAGTGATCGAATGAGTGAGTGATAGCCGCTGGATCCTTTCCGGCGGTGAATTGGGGGAAGAAAAGGAGAAATGGAGGAAAAGGAGGAAATGGTTCGTGTGTGGCTCATACCAATGTGGCTTGCGAGGCTGCGCATCCATTGCGCTTACGGCAGATCAAGTCAACGATGGAGGAGAGTGGTAGCCGCCGGATCCTTTCCGGCGGTGATTTGGGGAAGGAAGACAGGAAAAAGGGCAGACACTCTTTCGAAATCTAATCCAGACGATGCTCCGTATTTAATTTAATGACAGCCTTGATCAGACATGCCTGGATGATGTCGATAAGAGATACCCTGGCATGAGAGTAATGAGTTTTGTAATTTATTGAGATAATTGGAATCTCTGTGAAGACTCGATTTGGAATTGCCGCTATTGCATTGCTAGGCTTGCTCTCCTGCACTACAGATCATGTTGAGATTGCGCAAGATGGTTTAAAACTAGCTAGGATCGATTATACCAATCATGCACATACGAGGGTTGAAGTTTTTGGATACAATTCCTATGGCCAAATGGTTGAGATAATTAGTAGCTCAAAGAGGAGAGTGGTGGAATACAAAGGTGAGTATGTACACCAAAGTCTGAGTTATTCCGTG
Organism: uncultured Saprospiraceae bacterium; assembly: GCA_905479665.1. Classification (GTDB taxonomy): domain Bacteria; phylum Bacteroidota; class Bacteroidia; order Chitinophagales; family Saprospiraceae; genus CAJQNM01. The sequence goes on along the minus strand of CAJQNM010000371.1, from coordinate 12,613 downwards.
GTTGAAAATCGGTTGTCTGCCAAAGACTCGTTTGTGTACGATGCAGGGAAAAATATGCAGACGATTTATACTTTTGGAGCCTACGGAGGAGAAGCTCTGGAATTGTCTTCGATAACTCACTTTGTATATGTTAACGACATTCTGGTGCAAAAGCTGTGGACGCTTCCGAATTCTAATCATGTTTCTCAAGAAAAATACCATTGGGAAAATGATGCAATCAGCAAGGTAGAATATTATGATGGAAATGAACTGTACTATGAGTTTTTCTACAGCTATGATGACAAAGTAAATTTCCGTTTAGGGGATCCGCGATTCCTCGGAGTTCCCATTTACTGGAGTGAGCACAATGTGATCAGTACCGACTACATCGATCATTATGGAAATTACGATGTGTGCTGCAAACCATACGCCCCTGAATTTATTTACAACAAGAATGGTTATCCCATTTCGATATCAGACCCGCTAGGTGTAGTGAGGGAGTTGTACTGGGAGGAGTAGGTGCTAGATTTCAGCCTTCTTCCACCACTTCTTCCCCCTTAAACAGCGAGTCAACAAATGCTTGCTTATTAAAGATCTGCAGCTGCTCAATGCCTTCGCCTACTCCGATGTATTTGATTGGAATTTTAAATGTATCGGAAATGCCGATGGCCACTCCCCCCTTGGCCGTCCCATCTAGTTTGGTCAGGGCCAATGCAGTGACATCTGTTGATTCTGAAAATTTCGTGCATTGTTCGATCGCGTTTTGGCCGGTGGTCGCATCAAGAACCAGGAGGACTTCATGGGGTGCTCCTGGTAACTTCTTGCCGATACTATTGCGAATCTTTGTGAGCTCCTGCATCAGATGCTTTTTGGTATGAAGGCGACCTGCTGTGTCAATGATAACCACGTCGCGTTGGGTATTGACTGCATGCTGGACTGTTTCGTATGCCACGGCGGCGGGATCGGCTCCCATCCCCTTGCCAAAAAAATCGCATCCTACTCGATCAGACCAGATCTTAAGTTGATCGACTGCAGCAGCACGATAGGTATCGCCGGCTCCGAGGAGTACACGCCACCCACGTGTCTTGTATTGGTGTGCAAGTTTCCCGATGGTCGTCGTCTTACCCACTCCGTTTACGCCGACTACGAGCAGCACGTGAGGCATGTGCTCGGTCGAAAATTCAAAATCTTCGAGGTCCTCTATATTGTTTTCTGAAAGTAGATTGACAATTACTTCGCGCAGGATCGTGTTGAGCTCAGACGTATTCATGAATTTGTCTTCCGCTACACGTGCCTCCAGTTTCTCAATTATTCTGACGGTGGTGTCGATGCCAATGTCGGCACTAATTAAGATCTGCTCCAGCTCATCCAGAACATCTTCGTCAACCTTGCTTTTGCCCGCCACTGCTCGTGACAGTTTTGAGAATATATTGGTCTTGGTTTTCTCCAGACCCTTGTCGAGATCCGCGGACTTTTCCTTGTTAAAAAATTTGTCAAAAAAACTCATCGTCAACGATTAAAATGCTCTTATGAAGCAGGGTAAAACAAAGATAGGCAGCCCGGAATCATCGGGCTGCCCATTATTTTATTGCACCGTCTGAGGAAACGTGATTTAGCTCTTGGCGAAAAATTCTTTCACACTGTCCTTGTGGACAAAAGATTCTTTGTAGGTGTACTTGCCCGTTTTTTCATCCTTGACCGGTTTGACTACTTTGACAAAATCTTTTCCTGATCCTGCATTGGCAGCTCTTTTCCCTACACGTGAGTTTTTCGATACTTTCTTTGCCATGATTATTTGATTTCTTTATGAACGGTATACTTCTTCATAATCGGATTGTACTTTTTAAGTTGCACTCGATCAGGAGTATTTTTCCGATTTTTTTGTGTCACATATCGCGATGTCCCTGGCAGGCCAGAACTTTTGTGCTCGGTGCATTCGAGAATGATCTGGATGCGATTGCCTTTTGATTTCTTTGCCATCGTCCTATAGTTTTACGCCGGTGTCAAAACCTTTGCGTTCCAATTTCTTGATATACGCATAGACCCCTAGTTTATTAATATTTTTAATCGCTCTTGTGGTAAGCTTCAGAGTAATCCACTTACCCGTCTCTGGTACATAGAATCGCTTCTTCTGCAGATTGGGTACAAAGGTTCTCTTCGTCTTTCGGTGAGAATGCGACACGTTGTTTCCACTGATCGTGCGCTTTCCGGTTAGTTGACAGACTCTTGGCATTTTCTTTTCTCTTTAATCGATCCCACTATATGGCTGGATCTTATGATCAATCAATCTTGGTGACCGCGGAAGGATTCGAACCTTCAACCTCTTGATTCGTAGTCAAGTGCTCTATCCAGTTGAGCTACGCAGCCTGTTCTCAAGTTTAATTTTAAACAGGCGCAAAGGTAAATAAAAAATTAACAGAAGTACGAGACCACGTTATGCTTCTTTTGTGGGTCTACTTGAATGAACATTTATAACAAATAATGAAAATTTCGCACGTATTGTACGTTGTCAGCCTGAGTCTTCAGGCGATAGCGGTAGCTGCAGTAGAATGCGATTTGAGAGATCTGGTGGTAGAGCACTATGACTGTAAAGAAGGGGTCTTTTCTGTAGACCTCGACTTCAACCACGATCAGAGTGATACAGCTGTCTTCGGCCTCAAGATTAACGGGACAATCACTGGTTACTTTGAGTACGGTGCACTACCGCTTACCTTGGATAGTCTGGTAGGAGACGGATCTGAATACTATGAGTTTAAGATCTTTGACTCCATCGATGTAAACTGCTATCGGTACCACGAACTGGGCAAATTGGATTGCCTTCCGTGCGTACTGGATAGGCTCATCATCACCTCAGGACCCTGTGAAGACGGTATGTTTCCCATCACCGTCGATCTGGGGTCTACAGCGGGAGGCGAACAAGATAGCTTTCATGTTTCGGTAGATTGGGAAGAGCAGGGGCTGTTTGCAGTCACTGACTTTCCGATCATTTTCGACTCTTTGATTGGCAAAGAGTACCATGAGCACTATGTAGAAATTTGCCATGCATGGCGCGAAGACTGTCATGTGAAGAAAGAAGTGGCGGCTCAAAATTGCCAGCCAGTCCTCAACAACATCAGCATCACTCCTGGCGAGTGCCAATCGGACACCACCTACAGTGCGACCATTGCCTTTCAGCACCTCAATATTGACTCGGTCGACCTCTTTATCAACGATGAGCTGGTGGGTAAATTTCCAGTTGGGTTGTTTCCACTAGAGCTCGATAGCATTCAGCTCAGTGGTGATCGCACCGATCACTACACCATTTGCTCCGAGCATGATGGAGACACCTGGTGTATCGATCGGAAGGTGATTACGCCTTGCTCAGAAGACTTTTGCCATCTATTTGACCCCGCGGTAACCTTTCTCGACTGTGTTGATGGTTCGTATTTTCTGAAGATCGACTTTGATCGCACAGGAATGTATTCGGATTCTTTTGGCATCGATCTGGAATGGATGGTATACGATAGTTTTGCCTACGACGATCTGCCAGTGATGATAGGTCCTTTTACTGGAGATCGTTGGTCAACTCACTTTATGCAGATTTATGACATGGCCAATCACGATTGCTGCAGCCAAGTCGAATTTAAGACCCAAGTGTGTCCCGTCCTGATCGAATTTAATGAGATCAGTGTTGGCGAATGCCGTGAGGATGGTTCCTTTCCTGTCACGGTGGACTTTGAGGGCTACGGTTTTCTGTGGTGGGAGCTATATATCGATGGTCAATATGGAGGATGGTTTTCTGCAGAGGAGATGACGGTCACCATTGACTCGGTCTATGCGGAGCATGAGCGACCGCTAGTGAAAATCTGTGCCGCAGGAGTAGAAGAATACTGCGTAAAAGAAGGTTTTGATGCTCCCACAGATTGTGTGGTGCCCGAATGTGGTTTCCCAAGCGTGGAGATCGATCCATTTGACTGTGACTCGACCGGCAAGTTTTTACTCTCCCTAGATTTTGATTTGCCGTTAAACCATAGCGACAGTTTTGTTATCGAAGGGGCAGATGATTTTCGCCTAGTTATCGCGTATAGTGCGCTACCGATCAAAATTGGCCCATTTCAGGGTGGTGAGAAATTCTATTTCTTTCATCTGGTTGATCCTGCATATCCAGATTTTTCAGCGAAAGTAGAATTGGGGCGGGTCATCTGCGACGAGGATTGTGCCATTGAAATCGTGGCAGAGGCTGATTTGAAGTATTTGGAGCAGTCGCTCTATCTCTTGCGCATTGACTCCATACCTGCTATTTTTTCAAATGTAGACCTAACCCTGAATGGTGAATACCTAGGCTTCCATAAGGCATCAAATTTTCCTCTAGAACTAGAAATTGAAGCAGATGCGGGCACTGTGCTAGAGCTTACCGCCTGTATCTCTGACAACACGACTTGTTGTGCTACGATTGAACTCAGGGTACCAGAAAATGAGTGCACCTTAGGAGAATTGGTGGTGGACACGACCGATTGTGACGGAGAGCAATACTTTGTGAATCTTGATCTGGAAGGGGCTGCCGAACATGCTGAGTACTTTGCAATCAGAGATGGTGACACCATTAGAGACCTCTTAGGGAGTGATCTACCAGTCAAGCTGGGGCCCTGGAAGGTAGATGCTGAAGGACATAGCTTTCTTTTGAAGTCGGTCAATGATCCTGCTTGTGTTGCCGAAGCCCAATTGGGCCCGGTAACATGTGGAGCGCCAAGTGCACCGAGTAATGAGCAAACACTGGTCTTGCGATTTGGTGGGTTGGATCGCTACGTCCAGATTCCTGCGATGCTAGCAGAGCCCTCGTACTTTCAGCTATCCAATACGGATGGGATGATATTCGATCGCCGAAATATTTCTAGTGAATCGGAGTATGTGGTGCTGAGAATAAGTCGGCCGCCTGCCGGAATGTACTTTGTCCATCTGCAATCGAATGGTGAGTCTGTGACCAAGAAAGTGATCGTGCCTTAAAACAAGGGGTCATGACCCCTTGGTGCCAGGGTCATGACCTCTTGGAATTTAAGCGCTATAGTCGTATAAAACGACCAATGTGTTCCGTTGCTTTCTCGTCGTGAACTTTTACCCAAAACAAACCACTAGACAGGTGGCTCACTGGAATTTGTTGCTGATCATATACTCCCTGAGCGACTGCTCGGCCTTGGCTGTCAAAGATCTGATATTGCACAGGTCCAACGAACTTAATATCAGTCAACTGCAGCGTAATTTCTGACCGGGTAGGGACAGGTGAGATGACGAACGATCCCACCTCATGATCATTTACAGCGGTGATGAGATCTACCGTCTGAGTAAGGTCGAGCCGCCCACCGGAGACAGATCTACCTTCGAGGGTAGGCACGGATTTTACACCCTCCAGAATGAAGCGCTTCATGCTCAGTGCGGCATCGCTGGGACTAGTCAGTGCGTCTGAGCAAAATGTCCCTTCGGGCAAGCTGTAGAGCAGGCCGATGGCGGCAGTCACGTGTGGAGTGGCAAATGATGTTCCACCACGAAATCCATTTGCTGCTGCATTGTTTATCGTCAAGATGTTCTCACCAGGAGCGCCCAGATCCACATTTTTCTCCCCAAATGCGGCTACAGCAAGTTCATCGTTTTCGTCCGTATTGGTGACGACAATAAGGTAGTCACTGGGGCAGTCGCTTGGTATGTCTCCAAAGACATCCGTGTTTGCTTGTGAATTCTCTGTGGCACCCACAGAAAGCACCCCAGCCTCGCCCAAGGCATCAAACATCCCGCAGAGCAGCGGAAAGCTTTCTGCAAACTCTCCTCCAAATCCCCAGGAGTTATTTACTGCCACGACAAAGGCTCCTTCGGCTCCGTTGCTGTCGTTGTACCGTTTACGCTGGTCAAGAATGTAGTCGAATGCTTCGACAGCGATGGCCTCGTCTTTTTCAAAAGCGCTGATGATCATCAACTTCACGTTCCAATTGAAGCCCGCCATGCCAATGCCATTGTTGGTTGCAGCGCCAATTATGCTCGCGACTCCGGGACCATGATACTCCTGATCTGGTTGGTGAGCATCATCTGCACTAGGCACGTTGAGGCCGAAGTAATCATCGACATATCCGTTGCCGTCATCATCAAACTCATTGTTGTCGATTTCGCCTTTGTTTACCCAAATCTGGCCAGCCATGTCTTCCTGATCTAGGTCAAAACCATCATCAAACACGGCGATCACAATCTCGTCTCCGCATGGTGTGGTACCACCGGTGGTTCGGTCCCAGAGTGATGGCAGTCCGATGCGCTCCAAATTCCATTGTTGGTTGTAGAGTGGATCATTGGGATTGATGCTACTGCGACTTTTCAAAGGGCGGTTTGGCTGCACTTCTGTCACGCTGGGTAGGTCAAGCAATCTGGCATGGTGATCCTGCCAGGATCGAGCCTGCTGCGAGGTGAGCACATAGATGTTTTGGTGACGCGAAACCAAACGTGCTTCGTATCCGGCCTGTTCAAGTGATTCAGAAGTGCTGCCTGGCAGTAATTGCACCAACATTTCTTGTGCCGAGACGGACTGCGTGAGGAGCAGCAGATAAATGATGAAAATCGGTAGGAGTTTCATGAGATTGTAACTATTGCTTAGAGGTAATAACGGCTAATTGGTTGATTCCGTTGTATCGCATGCGACTGATCTGATCCAGTCCGAAGGGGCCAAAATCAGCGACCTCTTCCCATTCATTTTTCGATTGAGGGTCAAGGTGGTAAAGTTTTGATTTCCACGACATTAGGAAGGAGTCGTCTTTTAGGAGTTCGAAGTATTCGCAGTTGGGAAGCGTCTTTTTAACAATGGTAGATCGGGATGTGATGGGATCGTATATTTTGAGATACCAATAGGCATCTGAAAATTTGTGCACGTAAGCCAATTTTCCATCGGATGTACGCTTGAGTGTGCGACCAATCTGGTTGCTGACAAACTTTTTATTACCGGTTTCACGATCGTATAGGAATAGCTTATTGGGTGATCCTACCTCAAAGACTGCGGTAGAAGATCCTAGATCTATGAAGTACCCCACATCTTTGGCTCCGGGCAAAACCGGCCGCCCACCATGCGAGCGATCGAATGGGTACTCCCAGATGATCTGCGCATCATCATTTTCTACCTCTACCAGCACACATTGTACCATGCCTTGGGCAGTGAGAACAGGGGAGTATTCGCGATCTACCGTGCGGGTAATGCGAAGGCAGGTCTCCTTGCGCAAATTGATCTCGTAGAGATCCGTTTCCGCAGGAGATTCCATCGGCCCAACGGAGACCAGCATACGATAGGGATCGATAAATTCTGGTTGATTGGTGTATCCGCCAGCATTAAAATCGGAGAGCAGGCGAGGATTGTCAAGGTGCCATTGTGCTCCATCTTTCACAAAATCGAAAAGATAGAGTTCACTTTGTTGTGCACTGAGTGTGAGGGTCGTCATGAGAAGCGTGAAAATCAACAGGAGGCGCATGCGGGAAAGGTACGGATTAGACGATAGATATCAGATGCAAAACGTTAGACAAGACCTCGGAAGCAGAAGCCTTATAGGGCTCACAGCCCTTTAAGGCTTCTGAGCCGACGTAAAGATCCGGTTCCAACGGATGCCTTTACTCGTTTCACCATCATTTGTAGAGAACCAGATGAATAGAGGCTTACCCACCACATGGTCTTCTGGCACATATCCCCACACCCGTGAATCTTCAGAATTGTGGCGGTTGTCGCCCATCATCCAGAAGTAGTCCAGCTTAAAGGTGTAGGTCGTTGCCACCTCGCCATTGATCAGGATGTCATTGCCTCGAACCTCGAGGTCGTTGTCTTCGTATACCTTGATGATGCGTTTGTAAAAGGCGAGATTATTCATATTGAGAGGAGTAGTGACCCCTGCCTTCGGAATGTATATCGGTCCAAAATTGTCTACGGACCAGCCGCTGTTGATTTTTGGATCATAGGGAAAAAGTGGCCGTGGTGCATGCGGATACGGAGTCACTTTGGTATTTCCCATGGCCCTGATTTTTTCTATTTGCTCTGCATTGAGCATGTAGATGGGGTCTCTGCTGTCGCTCAGATTTACTCCCCACTCTTCCAGTTTGCGTCGATTGAGTGGACTGCCTTCCGACTCAACATAATAAGCAAACTGCATATTGCTGGGATTGACTCCCGGCTCCCCATTGATGTACACCTGTCGATCAATGATCTGCAGCGAGTCTCCTGGAATGGCTATGCACCGCTTGATGTAATGATCCATTTTATCCATCGGACGGGTGATGATTTCGCGATTGCCGACGGGTTGATTTTGCCGGTGTAGATCGTATACTCCAAATGTCCTCCCTGGAGTAATGAAGACACTATCCCCTTCTGGATAATTAAATACGACTGGGTTGTTCCGTTTTATTTTTTCAATTTTCGGCAAGCGAAAATAGGGGAGGGATGGTTTTTCCCAATACGACTCCTTGTCTAGCAGCGGTATGCGATTGTGCAGTAGGGGGATCATGGCGATCGTCATGGGAGTCCGCATGCCATAGTGCATTTTGCTCACACACAAAAAGTCTCCGACGAGCAGTGATCCTTCCATCGAGGAGGTGGGGATTTTGTACATCTCGATCAGAAACATGCGGATGAATGCTGCGGCAAAAACAGCAAAGATGATACTCTCTACCCACTCACGACCTCCACTTTTCTTATACGGATTTTGCGAACGAAGTTTCTTCACCATGTTCTTGTTTCCCTTCTCGAGAGCGGCCTGAATCTTATCGTTGTATTCCTTTTCATGTGCCAGGATCGGACCTTCATATTGCTCTTCAGGTCTAAATCCCAAAACGAAGAATGTCACGGCCGGAACCACTGCGGCCACAAATGAGTGCCAAAAATGATGATGACCAAAAGAGCGTACGACATCGATGCAGAGCCCCACGAAAATGAAAATATTCACGATCGGAAAGAGCAACCACAAGGCGTGGGTTGGTTTTCTCCCAACCAACTCACACATGGTGACAAAATTCAGTCCCGGCACCAGTCCATGCCAACCCGGAAGTTGCGCTTTTTCAAAAACTTTGTACAGGCTGAAACTGAACAAGATGTAAGCGATCACGAGGAAAAGTATGAAACCCACTTAGCTATTTTTTTGACTGGCCCAAAGATAACCGAAAAAGCATGCGAGGCTCCGTTACCGCTTTGTTAAAAGGATTTGTGTGGAGTGATTGGCTCGACGAATAGACGGTGACCGTCTACCAGTCGCTAAAAGCATTGTGCGGCGGGAAGGAACATTCTCGACTGATTTTCGGTCACAAGACCGAAATCACAACGAAAAAGTGCCGCCCCTGGGGCAGCACTTTTCTTTTTTCATCTCAGTGGGTATAGCTATGCTATGTCGCGGTTTTTCTTCAGTTCAATTTGAACGAAGACTTGCCAGAGAGAAATCCCTTATTGTAGACCTCTACAGCATAAGTGCCTTCTAGCATATTGCCTTCCGCTTCCCAACTTAGGCAGCTGCTGGCATCGGTTCCGGTATACATGATCTCCTTCACCTTGGTGTAGCGAAGATCTTCATTCGTTTCCACATTGGTGATCACTCCCGATCCGGCACTCTCGATGGCGACCGTCTCTCCTTGCGGATTGATAATACGTACGTAGAATTCCTCACTCCCTTCACCGACAATGGCATTTTCGTTTGCTTTAAAGCAGATCTTCAGAATGTCTACGCTTTTAGCCGACTTCTTTTTTGCCTCTTTACCACTGGGGCGCACTTTGTATCCCTGTACATCGATGTCAGTAACATTGACAACAGATGCCCTCATGACTTTTGAATTTAACATTGAATTGTCGGTCGCTAGCGTTTCTTTCTCTTCGAGCAGGGAGGCTTTGACGGTGAGTAGCTCATCGTTAAGCTGCCGTTCTTTCGTGACCTCCCCCGTGAGAATTTCTTTTTCGTCTGAGAGTCGGTTGTTGTCAGCTGCCAGCTGAATGTTCTCCTCTTTCACGCGTGTCAATTCTGCCAAGTATGAATTGGCCTGCTCACGTAAGTTGGCTATCTCTTCTCGAGCGACTGTCAGATCTTTCTTGGTGCCAATCATTGCACTGATCTGAGCTTTCTGCTTTTTTAAGTCCGCTTTTTGAACTTCAATCATTCCATTGAGTTCCGTGTTATTACCACGCAACTCCTCGAGATCAGTGAGGGCTTCGTAGTACTCTTTTTCAAGCTCAACTTTAACCTGCTCGGCGTCACTGAGCTGAAGCTCATGCTTTTGGATGAGTTCTTGTTGCTGCGATTTCGTGTTGAGCAACCAGCCGATTACACCTAACAATGCGATAATGATGACCGATCCTACCGCAATTAATTGCGTATTGGAATTCTTTTCTGCCATAACGTTTTTAATTTTATTAATAAAATGGGCTTAATAAGAAACGAGGTGTGTTCGGTTTGAATTGTAAAAATATACATTTGCTACCAATTATGTCCATCTCGCCCTTTCTTTTAAGACACCCTTAAGAATGCTAGAAAAAGTCGCAATCCCCAATGTCTTATTCCTTGATATTGAGACAGTTTCAGGAAAAAAGGAATACTCTGCTTTAAGCGATCGGATGCAGAAACTCTGGAAAAAAAAATGCCGAGTTGTCCTGCGCAGGCCTGTAGGAGAGTTGTTGTCAGACGAAGAAATATCCGAAACGTACGCGGACAGAGCCGGCATTTTTGCCGAATTCGGCAAGATTGTCTGCATCTCGGTGGGATATTGGAACAACCGCAGCAAGGAGTTTCGCACCAAGTCTTTTTATGGAGATGACGAGCGTCTCCTTCTGGAGGAATTTTCAGTCATTCTGGACAAACACTTCAATAATCCTCAACAGCACTTTATTTGCGGACACAACATTAAAGAGTTTGATATACCATATACCTGTAGGCGGTTGATTATCAATGGTATGTCTTTGCCTTCCATGATCAGAGTGGATGGAAAAAAGCCCTGGGAGCTTACTCATTTTCTCGACACAATGACCGTGTGGAAATTTGGGGACTTCAAAAACTATACGTCGCTCGATCTTTTGGCAGCTGTTTTTGATGTCGATACACCCAAAGATGACATCGACGGAAGCATGGTTGGGCGGGTGTATTATGAGGAAGGTGATCTCAAGCGGATCGCGCGCTACTGCGAAAAGGATGTCGTCACTGTAGCACGTGTACTGCAATGCATGAAAGGTATTCCGCAGTTGAGAGACGATCAGGTCGCTAACTCGTATCTTTGAGCGCATGAAACATCTGGTGGCTCCTTCATTACTGGCTAGCGACTTTGGCCAACTCAATCGAGAGGTTGAAATGATCAATAAATCGATCGGCGATTGGCTTCATTTTGACGTAATGGATGGTCGGTTTGTGCCCAACATTTCCTTCGGCTTTCCAATCCTCAAAGCGGTAAAAGCGGTTTCGACCAAACCGATTGATGTGCACCTGATGATCGAACATCCGGAACAATACGTGACCGCCTTTCGCGAAGCTGGTGCGGATGTCATCTCAGTACATGCTGAGGCATGTCCGCATTTGCATCGCGTGATCCAGATGATCTCTGAATCGGGAGCCAGAGCAGGCGTAGCCCTCAACCCGCATACACCGATCTCGAGTGTGGCTCATGTCCTGGAAAATGTCGATCTGGTTTGTCTGATGAGTGTGAATCCTGGTTTTGGTGGCCAGAAATTTATCTATGAAACATTACTTAAGATCAAAGAGCTCAAGCACATCATCAACGAGCGAAACCTAGGCTGCCTGATCGAAGTAGATGGAGGTGTAGGAATGCAAAATGCCGAGCGGATATTGCAAGCGGGGGCTGATGTGCTGGTGGCCGGGAGCTCCGTCTTTAAAGCGGAAGATCCTCTGGAGGCGATAAAGGATCTCAAAGAACTGGGTAGTGATACCGTACTTGCTTAACAGAAATGCACTCCGTCAGATGCGAAATTCTTCCAGCTGGCGTTTGAACAAGATCTTCATGGCTCGAAAGACATACGTTGCACTGCTATTCTCGTTTTTAATTACTTCTGCCTGGTCGCAGACAGCAAATGTGATTGGGACGGTGACGGACGCGAGCAGCGGAGAGTCAATCGAGTTTGTCACGATCTATCTCGATGGAACCAGCCGCGCCGTGGAGTCGCAGGCAAACGGTTTTTACCAACTGAAAATCCTGGCAAATCTCAAACAATCGGTGGTGTATAGCCGACTTGGCTTTCAGGAGTACAGGATAGAGGTGCCAGCACTTGAAGCAGGAGAAGCCATCCGTTACGATATCGAAATGGTCCCCATAAATTCGGAAATGGAGGTGGTGGTCAGAGAAAGTCGAATTGCCGACCTGGGCATGATCAAAGAAGATGTCGATGAGCTCAAACTTATTCCCAGTACCTCAGGAAATCTTGAATCTGTCTTGCCACATATCGCCTTGGGAACGAGCAGTGGAACGGGAGGGGAGCTCAGTTCTCAATACAATGTGCGAGGAGGTAACTACGATGAGAATCTGGTCTACGTCAATGATTTTCAGATCTACCGACCACAGCTCATTCGGGCGGGCCAACAAGAGGGCTTGTCTTTTCCTAACATAGATCTCATTCGTGATTTATCGTTTTCCTCGGGAGGCTTTCAAGCCAAATATGGGGATAAGC